>JAQTVX010000123.1 GCA_028706585.1 Candidatus Krumholzibacteriia bacterium
GTAGAGATCGATCGCCTCCTCTCGCTTTCCCTCTCCCCAAAGGATCTTGGCCAGCATTCCGTCGGCATCGGGATTGCCGGTGGCCATCGAGAGGCATCGCTTCGCCTCGTCATTCTTCCCCTGCTGCTGGAAGACGGCGCCGGCCATCGCGATCGCATTCGACTTGGCGAACGGCCGCACGGTGAGCTCGGCCGATTTGAGAAAGCACTTCGCGGCCAGATCGGGATCCGACTTGGGATCCATGAGATAATACCCCATGTACAGGAACAACCTCGGAGAACGCTCGGTAGCAAGGAGCGTATCGGCGAAGGCGATCGAGCGTTCCTTGCTCCGCTCCACGAGGAATCCGAACTTGGCGAGAAGCATCTCGCCGCGCGCCTGTGGGTCGCTCTCTTTCGCCAGCTCGCCGGCCAGGAACCGCTCCGCAGCCGCCTCGTCCTTCATCTCCGAGGACAGCGCCTCGAATGCCCGGCCGAAGGCTATGAACCGGTACGGAGAGTCGAGATGGTTCCCGATGAAGATTTTCAGGCGATCAACCTTCGCGGCGGGATCCTTGACCGCGCTCGCCGCCTCGAGCTCTTCGAGAACGTAGAGCGCCGAGGTATTCTCGCGCTCGCCGCATCCCCAGGCGAGAAGCGCCAGAACGGTCGCCGCGATCGCCAACTTCGCTGCCAATCGACCCATTGCGTCTCCTTTCATCGCTGCACGCGGCGTCCGCTGCCCCCATTTCCACCGGCATCGCGGAGAGCGCGCTTGCGCGCGACCGATTCCCGGATCAGGGATACAATCTCGTCGGCGCGTACCTGCCAGTCGCGCGAGCGCGCGAACTCCGTGAGCTTTTCGCGGTTTGCTCCCGAGGCCAGCGCCATGTGGATCTGATCGATGAACTCCTCCCCCGAGTCGGCGAGGTGAATAAGCCCCCTTATGGGCTCGAGATCGTCCGAGTACTTTCTCGTGACGACCGGCCTCCCGCACGCGGCGTATTCATAGAGCTTGTTCGGATCTGCCGAGCGCCTGAGTTCGTTCACCACGAGCGGAATGATACAAACATCCATCGCCGCGATATATGCGCCGAGCCGTTCGTAGGGTTTGCTTCCGAGATGGAACACGTTGCCCCTGCGCGAAACGATTTCCCCGAACTCGCCGGCGCGCTCCCGGAAAACGGGGCCCACGATCGCGATCGAAGCGTGCGGAAACGATTCCGCCAGGGAATCGAGGAGGTCGAAATCGAACCATTGGGCGACCGCGCCCGAATAGCCGATGATCGGTCGTTCGAGAGCCGCCATGTCGTCCGGAATGCCGGATTCCGCCGCGGCGCGGAAGAGCTCGTAATCGACTCCGTTCCCAACGAGATGCACATCCGCCGCCCCCGCCTCGCGCAGCATACGCACGAGCCGCGTGCTCACTGCTATCGCGAGGTCGGCGGAGCGGACCACGCGCACGAAGTAGCCACGCGCCCACGAGGGCGTATGAGGAAACGCCAGATGATCATCGTTGCAATCGTAAAGCATGAGCGTCCGGGCGAGGAAGGGAAGCACGGCAGCGTAATAGATGTTGGAAACGTAGAACACGCGGTTCTTGCCGGAAAACCCCGTGGCCAGAAATATCAAGTTGAGCCAGAGAAACAGAACAACGTTCCACAGCAGGCGCACCGGCGGAAGCGAGAACAGCAGGCGAACGGGACGCTGCGGGAAGTTCTTGAATACTGGAACGCAGACGTGGACGACGCGGCCCTCGCGCCGTGGCAGGAAGTTGTTCGGTTTTCCCTTCACGACGCTCGACAGAAAGAGTATCTCCCAGTCGGAGGGAAAGCGGGACAGCACCTGCTGCTTGCGCGTCCGCAGATAGTGCCACTGGATCTCAGAGAAACAGACCACCTTCATGCGCGGCGCTCCTGAAAAGCGCGGATGGAAGAGACGACATAATCCCTCTGCGCGATCGTGAGCTCCGGAAATACGGGAATGGCCAGAGTCTCTCTCGCCGCGGCTTCCGATTCGGAATTATCCCCCGTCTTCCCGCCGAGGAACGCGAAGCACTTCTGGAGATGCAGGGGAACGGGGTAGTACACCTCGCAGCCGACGCCGTTCTCCTGAAGAAAGGCCCGCAGCGCATCGCGCTCCTGCACGCGGATCACGTACTGGTTGTACACGCTCACGTTGTGCGATTCAACAAATGGAATCGTCACGCCGCTTATCCTTGCGAGCTCGCGATCGTAGAAAGCGGCGTTCGCCCTGCGCCCCTCGTGCCATTTCTCGAGATGTCTCATCTTGACGAGGAGGATCGCGGCTTGGATCGAATCGAGGCGGCTGTTGATGCCGACGACGTCATGATAATACCTCTCGCGCCCCCCATGAACCCTCATCATCCGCACCTTGTCGGCGAGCCCCTCATTGTCCGTTACGACCATGCCGCCGTCACCGTAGCCGCCGAGATTCTTCGAAGGGAAAAAGGAGAGGCAGCCGATCGAGCCTATCGAGCCTGCCCTTTTGCCCTTGTAGAGCGCCCCGATCGATTGGCAGGCATCCTCTATCACCGGGATATCGCGCCGCCCCGCCGCGTCCATGATCGGGCCCATGTCCGCCGGCTGCCCGAATAGATGAACGGCTATGATCGCGCGGGTCCTGGGCGTGATGCGCGCGGCGACCATGCCCGGATCGATATTGTACGTCCTCGGATCGATATCGGCGAACACCGGAGTCGCCCCGAGCCGCGTGATAGAGCTCACCGTCGAGAAGAATGTGTACGGTGTCGTGATCACCTCGTCGCCATGGCCCGCGCCGATCGCCATGAGCGATAGGAGAATCGCGTCCGTTCCGGAGGCGACTCCCACGGCGAAGCGCGAGCCGCAGTAACGGGCGATCTCTTCTTCGAGCGCCTCGACCTTCTTCCCGAGAATGAACTGCTGCGTCGATAGAACCCCGTCTATCGCCTCGCGTATCTCGTCTCTTATGCTCTCGTACTGAGGAACGAGATCGAGCAGTTTGACCGTCATCGTGCCTTTTCGAGATGCCATTCTTTCCCCTCAGGTTCTCTTTGCCGAGGCTAGCCGCCGGTAGAGCTCGACGAGCGGGCCGCTCGTCTTCTCCCATGTATAGCGTTGGAGCACCGCACGGCGCCCGGCCGCTCCCATTTCCAGGCGTTTGCCTTCGTTTTGATGGAGCTCGACGATGCATCGGGCGAGCTCCGCCGGATCGTTCCATCTAAACACGAGGCCGCCCCCCGTATCGCTCGCGATTCTCGCGAGCGGCGGACAGTCGCTCACTATGACGGGGCGTTCGCGCATCATGTACTGAAAGATCTTGTTCGGAATCGTCGTATCGGTGTGGGGATTCCGCGCGTGGGGCACGAGGCATACGGCGCTCGCTTCGATGTAGCTCCAGATCGCGTCCTGGCTTTTCCATCCGGTCATCTCGACGATATCCCCGCAGTGCAGATCCCGCACGAGGCGTTCGAGCCTCCTGCGGTAGCCATCGTTATGGTCGCCGACGAGGACGAGCCTGAGATTCGGAATCTCCTGCCGAGCGAGCGGAAGCGCCGCGATGACGGTATCCAGCCCACGGTGCGGGGCGAAGTTGCCGATGTATGACACGACGAATGCGCCGCGATATCTCGCGAGAACGTCGCCGTCGATCCGAATAGCGCCGGTCGACTCCGAAACCGTATTGGGCACGACGAATATCTTTTCGGCGCCGAGACCCAGCTTCAGGAGCCTGTCGCGCGCCTCCTCTATCACGACGATGATCGCGTCTACTTCGCGAAGAATCGCCCGTTCGTATCGCGACCAGCGATCGTAATTATAGATCGTCGCTCGCTTGAGAGCGTTCGTGTACCAGACCTGGAGCCCCGCGGGATAGTTTTCGTGGAGATCCGCTACGACCGGGAGTCGCAGCCGCCTCCCCGCCGATACGGCCTCCATCGCCAGCGGAAGATCGTTAACGTGGAGAACGTCGATTAGCCGTTCTTTCGCGAATCGATCTATCGCCCCGGTCCAGACCGGATCACGATAGGTGAAATTGAAGGTGTAGCGGTGCCGGATATCCCCGAGTCGCCCCATCCTCACGCCGCGCACGACGTGCACTCCGCCGACCGTCTCCTCGCGCGGCTCGCCTCGCCGCCCCTCGATGAGGAAATGGACCTCGTGCCCTTCAGCGGCCAGAGTGAGCGCCTCGTTTTGCACGCGGACGTTCGGCGGGGGTATCTTCCATTTCATCATCATGCCGATTCTCATACCGAACTCCTTCATATTTCACGTGAGTATAGCCTTCAAAACGGCGCCGGTAAAGGGCAAGTTGCCCGTTGCGCGCCGTTTGCAAATAATTGTGTTTCGCTCGACGCTCCCGACTGCTATATCTTCTGGCATGCTCGCTGAAATCAAGAAGATCGTGCATGGCGGCTACGGGCTCGCGTTTTCCGAAGGCAAGACGGTCCTCATTCCGTACACGGCGCCGGGAGACAGGGTGGAATGCTCCCCTGTTCGGGAGAAGAAGAACCTGATCTTCGGCCGCGTCGACAGCGTCGTCGAGCCGTCGCCCATGCGCCGCGAGAGCGAGTGTCCGGTCTTCGGCGAGTGCGGAGGGTGCCATCTGCAGCACCTGAGCTACGAGGACGAGATCAAGGTCAAGCGCGAGAGCATACTCGAGGATCTCGACCGCGTTGGAAAGATCAAGACCGATTTCAAGAGCGTAACGCCATCGCCGGCGCGCTACGGCTACCGGAATCATGCCATTTTCAAGGTCGACGCCGAAAGGAAGCCGGGCTTCCTCAAGAGGGAATCGGACAATCTCGTGCCGTTCCCTCCGGCAGGATGCCTCCTCCTCGCCGAGGAAATGCGGACTGCGATCGCCCGCATCCCTCCGGATGCGTTCGATCCGCTCACCGAGGTCAGGGTGCGACTGGACAAGGATGGGGGAGTTCATTTCTGGGGACTTCTCGATCGCGTCGGACCTCCGGAGGTCCTCATGGAGACCGGTGGGCTCATGTTTCCCGTGAACCGCGACTCCTTCTTCCAGGTCAACCGGTTTCTCGGCTCGGATCTCATGGGGCTCGTCCTCTCGCTCCCCCGCACAGCGCCCAGGAAGCTCCTCGACCTCTACTGCGGCTCCGGCCTCTTCACGTTGACGCTCGCGAAAAGGGCGCTGGAGGCGCTCGGCATCGAACGAGACCAATTCGCGATACGCAACGCCTCGGCCGCGGCCAGGCTCAACGCGGTCGCGAACGTGAAATTCAGACGGGGGGACGCGGAACGGGAGATCGGAAAACTGGGCGGTTTCGACCTCGTCGTCGCCGATCCGCCGCGGATGGGGCTCCCGCGGACGGTGCTCCAGGGGATCATCAGAATCAAGCCCCAGGAGCTAATCTTCATCTCATGCGACCCGCCGACCTTCGCGAGGGACGCAAAGGCCCTCGTAGAGGCGGATTACCTTCTGTCGGAGATTCACCTCGTCGATCTCTTTCCCGCCACATATCACGCTGAGATCGTGTCTCTCTTCAGGAGATGCTGACGCGTTCCAGTCCGGATCGCGCTCCGGAATCCTTCAGTCAAACATCCACTATCGGGTTCTCTATCTTGACGTTGAGACGATCCTTGTCGTAGAGCTTGTCGACGTCGACGAGGCGCGGCGACTTGCGAACCTCCTTCAGGGGCACAACAACGAGCTTCGATCGCTGCACCGCCACCATGTGGCCGAACTTGCCGTCCTTGATGAGCTCGACTGCGCTGTGGCCGAACCGCCGCCCTATCTGGCGGTCCCGCTGCGTCGGAGATGCGCCCCGTTGCAGGTACGCCAGAGCCGTATAGCGCGTGTGCTTGAACTCGTGCTCGAGAAGACCCTTCAGGTAGTCCCCGACGCCGCCGAGACTGTAATGCCCGAACTCATCGAGCCTGCTGTCCCGCCGCACCGCCTCTTCTCCCTCTATGTGGGCGCCTTCGGCGACGACGATTATCTTGTAACGGTGCTCGAAGCCCAGCTTCAGATCGTCCGTCTCCTGCTGCCTCTTCTTCAACACGGATATGAGCTTTTCGACGGTGAATGTGTACTCCGGGATCAGAATGACGTCGGCGAATGCGGACTCGCCGCCGCGCAGCGCCAGCCATCCCGCGTGCCTGCCCATGACCTCGAGAAAGAATATCGTCTCGTGCGACTCCGCCGTGTGCGCGACGCGCTCGGCGCTCTCGCATATCACGTTGAGCGCCGTATCGTAGCCCAGAGTGTACTCGGTTCCGGCGAGATCGCGATCGATTGTCTTCGGGATGCCCACGACGTTGACGCCGCGAGCGTTGAGAACCTCCGCGGCGCCGAGCGTATCCTCGCCGCCTATGGCTATGACGGCGTCGAGGCCGAGCTTCTTGATGTTCTCCTTGACGATATCTGTGCGATCGTTCTGCGGGCTAACCGGGTTCGTCCTGCTGCACTGAAGCTTGCTTCCCCCGAGACGGCTGTATTCGCGGATTATCTCCGGCCCGAGCTTCATGATATGTTTGTCGTTTTCCCTGATGGCCAGCGCCTCCCACCCGCGCTTGAGACCGACCACTTCGAACGCATCCATGGACGCGCGCTCGACTATACCCGCGATGGCGGGATTGAGCCCAGGAGCGTCCCCTCCCCCGGTCAATACTCCGATCCTCATCTCATGTCTCCTTCTCTCCTGCAACGAAGCGGCCATTCCGCTTCGGTCAATCGCATTCCCCGTTTCTCTTTACAAACTCCTCGAATGATATCTGCCGTTTG
>JAQTVX010000124.1 GCA_028706585.1 Candidatus Krumholzibacteriia bacterium
AAAAGGGCAAATACCGCACGAGCTGATGGAGAGTTACTTCAAGCTGAGGAAGGAAGCTGCATATACGGCGTCGAGGGTCGACAAGAACGCGGCCATGGAGAGGAAGAGGAAGGAAAAGAGGCTGGGGAGGCTGATCAGAGACTTCGACAACCGTCAAAAGAAATCGAAGAAGCGCAAGTAATAACCGATTCTCGCGCGGGTGGCGCCGATGGGGCCCCCGCACGCAGCGGAGCGAGCTTTGCGAGCGAGCACGTGCGGGGTGCAATCGGCGACAGGACCCGCGCGTGCTAGAAGAGCCGGCTGAACCCGATCGTCCAGCGGAAATCCCATTTGTCGGACCCGCCCACGAGCTCCGGGTTGCTCAGGTAGAGCGGGAACTCGGCCGTCAGCTTCCATACGCTCACGCCGACTCCGAAGTCCGACAGCACGTTGTCGAACGCGTTCTCGTCGAGCGAGCCGCGAACGCCCGGCGCCAGCCCTTCGAGCGGCCGTTCGTCGAGCACCTTTCCCCCGTCCCAGAACAGATAGAGCTTTCGATCGAGACTCCGCGATAGGGCGCGGCTCACCGGCAGCGGGAAGGGAAGCTCAATCTCCGTGTTGACGGCGGCGATTTGCCTGAATGCGAACGCCCCGTCGTAGTAGCCGCGCAGGTTCGCGTCTCCCGCCACGTGGAAATTGTTGTAATCGTCCTCCGGGAACGCGCCGGGGCTCCGCAGCCAGAAGTAGCGCTCCTTCGCGAGCGCATTGGCGCCGTCCAGCGTGAAGCGTTCCTGGATCGGCGGATCGATGCCGACGTGGCCGAAGAAAAAGCGCAGGTCGGGTTTCAACGGGAACGCGAATCGTATCGCAGGCCAGAACCGCGCGGCCATCGTGATCGACTCGTAATGGAGCTCGCTCCCCGCGAACGAGCGGTCGTAGGCGAGCGACAGGTCAGAGGCGAACAGGTCCGTCTTGGGGCTGATGCCGAAACCGAGCCTGAACCAGATGTTGCGTCCCACGTCGTAGGTGAACGGGCGAACGTACGAGGTGTCGATGACCTCGTGATACCCCACGATGAAGTCGAGGCGCTGCGCGAGCGGGGCGAAAAGGCTTTTACGCCGTATCTTGCCCACGTCGACAAGCACGCCCCTTCTTCCCTCGCGGTTGAACGTCTCGGCGAAGATCGACGCGTCCCTCCCCAGATAGCCGAGGGGGCCGTCGTACGATGCGTAGAAATCCGTTTTCTCGCTCTCGAACCCGTAGAGCCCCTGGAGGGTGAATCTCCGGTAATAATTGTCGTAGCTGCCGCGCAGCCTGAGCCCGACCTTGCCCCCGTCGACGTCGTTATAGTATCCGATCGGCAGGACGCGGTACTGGTACGAATCGACCGGGTAGTATCCGTAGAATGGAACGTCGAGTGCGACGCTATTGCGACGCGGCGCGAAGTTGTCGAGCTGGTACACGTCGAGGATCTCGTTATCGGGATTGATCGCGGCGGATACAGGCTTCGACTCGAACGTCAAGGTCGTGTCTCTCGTGTGCGGCATGCCGTCCATGCGTTGCGTGACCGTGTTCCCGTCCTTCAGACGGAAGGCAAGCGTGAGCGGCATTATGAGCTCGCCCTTTCGCTCGATGCGGAGATTCGCCGTGTAACCTTCCTTGGCCCGTTTCACCTTGAATCGCGAGATCGTGTAATCGCAGTCCTTGGTCGTATGGAGCCACTCCTTGAACAGATCGTGCAGATCCATTCCGGACAGCTCCTCGCAGACGGAGCGGAGCGCGTCCTCGTCGACGTGCTTGAATTTCCAGCGGTCGACGTACGCGAGGATGATCTTCCGGAAGGTCTCGTCGCCGACGGTGTAGCGGAGCGTCCTCAGGAACAGAGGCGCGCCGACGTACGGCATCGTGCTGAATCCGTTCTTGAACTCGTTCGATCTCGTCGCGATGCGCTCGGCGAAGCCGGTGCGATGGAGGCCGATGACGGGCTCTGCAATCGCGTCCCACATGTGCCGCTCGCGGAACAGCGAGAAGGGGAACGCTCGTCCGTCCGTCTTCCCGAAGGGGCCGTAGCGCTCCTCCGCGTTCCAGAAGACGAGATACTGCGCGAAGCCCTCGTCGAGCCACGCCTCCGCGCGCTCGTCGTTGCCGAGGGCCGCGTAGAAGTACATGTGGGCGAGCTCGTGAAGCGCGAGAGACTCCTCCGCCGAGCCGTTCATGGCGAGCATAGGGTATTCCATGCCGCCGTGAGTGCGGCAATCGACGACGCTGATCTGCGGATATGGATAGGGCCCGGCGACTTTCTCGAGCCATCGCATGGAGCGCACCTCGCGCGCCAGCATCGAGTCGGCCCATGCGCGGTTCCACGGATTGAAGAAGCTCATTACAGAATAGCCGTTGTAGACGGTGTCCTGCACGATGAAGGTCGGGCTCGCGCACCATGCGAAATCGTGGACGTTCTCCGCGCGGAATTGAACGGTCTTCTTCGCCTCGCTCTGCGCCGTCTCGCCCGTGCCGCCGCCGGGGTGCGCTCCGCCGCGAGCGAGCGCGTTCTTCTTCCAGCCGGGATCGCCCGATACCGGGAGCCCCGTCGCCGCGATGACGTATTTCTCCGGAAGCGTGATATCCACGTCGAAAGTTCCGAACTCTCCGTAGAATTCGCCCATGCGGTACTGATCGGGGTGCCAGCCGTCCCCGTCGTAGACGACCATCTTCGGGTACCACTGGGCCATGTCGTACTGGTCGCCGGAATAGCCCGAGCGCGCGATGCGGGGCATTATCTTCTCGTTGAAGGCGAGCTCGAACGAGGCGGTTCCGCCGGGCGGAAGCGGCTTCGGGAAGCTCGCCGACAGTATGGTGCCGTCGACCTTGAATTGCACGGTGTCGCCATCGACCTTGAGCTCCGTCACGTCGATCCAGCCGCGCTTCGACTTCGGAAGCCCAATGAAGAAATGCAGCGTCCCCTGCATGAAGTCGCGGATGAGCGGCGACGTCTTGTCGCGGAAGGCGTTCGGGTAGAGGTGCATATAGAAGCGGGTGAGCGTGTCGGGAGAATTGTTCTTGTAGGAAATGGTCTCCGTGCCCGCGAGAGAATGAGCTTTCGCGTCGAGCTCCGCCTTGATCTTGTAATTGGCCTGCTGCTGCCAGTATTGGTTGCCGAGGCCAGGGGTCAAAAGCGTCTGGGCCGCGGCGCCGAGCGCCGAGCCCGCACAGATAATCGCCGCCAACGCTAGGACGGCGAATTTCGATGTTCTTTGCATTGTAGGCATAATCACCTTATACGCCCAATCTCTTAAGATGTTTGAATAAAAGCAAGGGCTTTCGGCCCAACGAGGGGGCAAGGGTAGCACGGGGAGCGTTTCCAATCAAGCGGCTTGCGCGAGCGGCTTGCGCGCCGACCCGGCTCCGCCCGCCCGGCGTCGGCCACATACTTCTTGAGCCGGCTCCGCAAAAGAGCGAGAATGGAGCGGGTTTCAACAACGGCAGGCAGCCGGTGGGATACGACACAGGAGTGATACGCCCCGAAATGCGCGATGCGGACGTGCGGTTGCGCGCGGGCGGCGCCTCGAGCGCTGATCTCAGGCGCATGAAGAAAGGCCTTCTCGCTCTCCACACCCTCGAGCTCATGGCGGTGAACATCTACAGATGTCAGATCGCCCGGCACCCGAGCGCGCTCAACCGGGCGCTCATCGCCGCCATGTGCAACGAGATGACACATCTACAGGATTTTCAGGTGAAGCTCTACGAGTACGGGTGGCGCCCGTCGCCCTTGCGGTGGGTGTACGGACTCGCGGGGTCCGTGCTGGGGCTGGGATCGCGTCTCATGGGGGAGAAAACGGCGCTGAAGATGGGCGTCTGGGTCGAAACGAAGGCGGTGCGCCATTACTCGGAGCTCCTCGGCCGGATCGCGTGGGACGAGGAGACCCGCTCCATCATCGAGAAGAACCAGGCCGACGAGTACGGCCACGTCGAGCGGTGGATGGCCTTCCTCCGCGGCGGCGAATGAGAGCCTCGCCGTTTGCGCTTCCATTAGCCCGGAAACCGTAGTACTATGAATGCTCTTTTTGGCGCAGGGTTTCAATCATAGAGTTCGTTTTGCACGGTAACGTTCGGATCCTATCCGGAAGGAGGCGGTATGCAGAGGGGCAAGGGAACTTTGTTTCTCTTCGCGGTGATTCCGGCGGTGCTCGCGTTTCTCGTTCTCGCGCAGGCGCCGGCGGTCGCGCAGACGCTCGAAGAGAAGGTCAAGGAATTCGACCTCAAGAACGGCATGAAATGGCTCGTCGTCGAACGGCACGAGGCGCCCGTCGCGTTTTGCATGGTGGGCTTCGATATCGGCGCCGCGAACGAGAGGCCCAACATCACGGGCATCTCCCACCTGCTCGAGCATATGATGTTCAAGGGCACGGAGATGATGGGGACGAAGAACTACAAGAAGGAGCTTCCGTACCTCCAGAGAACCGACGAGCTCGGCGATAAAACGATCAATCTGCGGAAGGAAATCGGCGAGTGGCGCTTCGAGCGTTTCAGCGATTTCTCGAAGCAAGTGCTCGAGTCGTTCACCGCGGAGGAGAAGGACAGCGCCGGCACGAGCAAGTACACTCAGAACAAGCTCGTCGTGGCGAAGATCCGTTCGATGCCGGCTCTTCCAGATTCCATCGCGGCGGTTCCGTACCTCGTCGAGGACGGTGGCGTCAACTACCTGAACAAGTTTCTCGAATACGAGCTGGCCTGGGGCGATATCGCGAAGCTGCTCGACGAGGAGAGACAGTACATGGTGAAGGAAGAGCTCTGGGGACAGTTCATGAACAACGGGGCGCGTTTCCTCAACGCGTTCACGTCGAACGACATGACCGTCTATCTGGAATATCTTCCCGCCAACAGGGTCGAGCTGTTCATGGATCTCGAAAGCGACCGGATGGAATCGCCGGTATTCAGGGAGTTCTGGTCCGAGCGCGACGTCATCATGGAGGAGCGGCGCCTCGGGGAGAACGATCCCGACGAAACGCTCGGCGAAGCGTTCTATTCCGTCGCGTTCACGGCGAGCCCGTACAAGTGGCCCGTCGTCGGCTGGATGAGCGATCTTCAGACTATCGACCGCGAAGAGCTCCAGAGATATCACGACGCGAACTACGCGCCCAACAGCGCCGTCGGAATCGTCGTCGGGGACGTGAGCGCGGAGCAGGTGAAGAAGCTCGCCGAGAAGTACTTCGGACCGATCCCGGCAAAGCCCGAACCCGCGCCGCTCGAGACGCGCGAGCCCGAGCAGAAGGGGGAACGGCGCGTCGTCGTCGAGCATACGGCGAATCCCAAGCTCATGATCGGTTTCCACAAGCCCATATATCCCGATCCCGACGCCGAGCCGATCGACGTCCTCGAGAGCATTCTCGCGGGAGGACGCACGTCGCGCCTGTACAAGTCCATCTACGAGGAGCAGCAGCTGACCGCCGAGGAGCCGCGCGTGTACAACGGTCCGGGCGAGCGCTACGATAATCTTCTGGTGATCGAAGCGATGCCGCGCGCGCCTCACACGGTCGAGGAGGTCGAGAAGGCCATCCTCGCGGAGCTGGACAAGATCAAGGCCGAGCCCGTCTCCGATCGCGAGCTCCAGCGCGTCAAGAATCAGCTCGACGCCAACATGATCCAATCGTTGGGCTCCAATCTCGGGATCACGTTCCAGGTCGCAATGGGGCAGCTATACTACGGCAATTACCACGCGTTCTTCCGCAGCTTCGATCGCACCATGAAGGTCACGACCGCTGACATCCAGCGCGTAGCCGCCAAGTACCTGACCGCGAAGAACCGCACCGTCGCATGGCGCGTTCAGACCGAGAAGAGCGAGGCATCGGGCGGCGAGGAGGAGATCGACAGGGCGGTGCTCATGCAGTACATCCAGTCGCTCCCCCCTGAAGAGCAGATGGCGATTGGCCAGAAGTTCCAGAGCCTGAGATCGGACGAGGAGCGTAAGGCGTTCGGCAAGGAACTCTGGGAGCGTGCGAAGGCCGCCCAGGGGAAGAAATAGAGGAGAAAGCCATGAGGAAGAAAGTCTTCATTGTCATGCTGACGGCCCTCGTGGCCGTATCGTTCGCGTCGCTCGCGCTCGCGGGAAAACGCCCGCATCCGAGCAAGCTGAAATACGAACCGCTCAGGCTCGTGACTCCACAGGCCACCGAGATCACCCTGTCGAACGGGCTCGGCGGCTTTTTCATCGAGGATCACGAGATCCCGATGGTCAACGTCGTTCTCCTCGTGAAGACCTATTTCCCCGACAAGGCCAAGTACGGCCTCGATGAAATGACCCGGTGGGTCATGCGGAACGGCGGCACGGAGAAATGGCCCGGCGACAAGCTCAACGACGAGCTCGAGTTCATCGCGGCGGATATCGAGGTCAGGGGCGGCGATCTGAACACCATGTTCATCGTCAACTGCCTCAAGAAAGACCTGCCGCAGGTTCTCGACATGTTCGGGGACCTCGTCATGAATCCGGCGTTTCCAACCGATAAGATCGACATGAAACGCAAGACGATGCTCGAGGACATCCGTCGCAGGAACGACGAGCCCAATGCCGTCGCCGGGCGCGAGTTCGCGAGGATCGTTTACAAAGACCATCCGTACGCATGGGAAACGACGACGGCCAGCGTGAACGCGATCACCCGCGACGATCTCGTCGGCTTCCACTCCGTGTACTTCCATCCGAACAACGCGATCATCGGCGTGAGCGGCGATGTGACGAAGGACGAGATAG
>JAQTVX010000125.1 GCA_028706585.1 Candidatus Krumholzibacteriia bacterium
GAACGTTACCGTGGATGGGTCGGGTGGCATGAAGGCGGGTGAGGGGGAGCATCCGGGCTAGAGGCTCGATGGGCGATTCTTTTGCTTGAAAGTGCGCCCTTGTTCCGGTAGGCTCCGCCCTACCATCTAAAAACGCCGAGTCTACACAGGAGCCAGAGCGAATGGCTCACTTGCGGAAAGGAGCAGGCGTGCAGTCGAAAGTGCTCGCAATCACCGGAATGGAGAGTCTCACGGCCGGATCATGCTCGGCCTTGGTGAGAGTCTCGAAAATCGTTGCGTTTGCGTGCTTTACGACCATTGCGGCCCAGCTCTCGGTGCCTCTTCCATTCACGCCGGTGCCGCTCACGATGCAGACCCTGTTCGTCGTGATGGCCGGTCTCACGCTCGGCGCGCGCGATGGATTCTACGCAATGCTCGCCTACGTTTCGCTGGGGTTCGCCGGCGCGCCGGTTTTCGCGGAGCTCAGCGGAGGCCCTCACGTCCTCCTGGGACCGACGGGAGGATACCTGGCCGCCTTCCCGGCCGCGGCCCTCGTCGCCGGGTGGATCTCCGAGAAGCTCGGGGGGAACCGATTCGCGGCATTTGCGGCTTCGCTGTGCGGGATGGCGCTCATCCTCGCGGCCGGCGCTTCGTATCTATCGATCATCGCGGGGATTTCCTTCGCGCGTGCAGCCTCGCTCGGGATCCTGCCGTTCGCCGCTGGAGAGCTCGTCAAGGCGCTTATCGCATCGATCCCGCCGGCGGGAAGGGCCGCGTTCAGAGCGATCCCCCGCTCGTGAGGCCCGGCCCCGTCGTGCAATCAAGATAAAGGCATGACATGAGCGGAGGTGGGGCATGAAGCGCGGCATGAACGCGATACCGAGAATCCGGATCAACAATCTTCCGACTCCTCTCGTCGAGCTCAAGAGGCTCTCGCGCGCGCTGGGCGGGCCGAGGATCTTCATGAAGCGCGACGATCTGACCGGTGTGGCGCTGGGCGGCAACAAGACGAGAAAGCTCGAGTTTCTGCTGGGAGAGGCCCTGAGCGGGAAATGCGATTCCGTGGTGACGGGTGGGGCCATGCAGTCGAATCACTGCAGGCAGACGGCTGCCGCTGCCGCCGCCGTCGGATTGGAATGTCATCTGGCGCTCGGCGGCGAGCCGCCCGCGATCCCGGAAGGCAATCTGCTCCTCGATCATATATTCGGCGCGATCGTTCACTGGTGCGGCGCTAATGCAAAGGGAGAGCTCATTCCGCAAATCACCGAGGATCTCCGTTCCCGCGGCCGCACGCCGTATGTCATCCCCTTCGGCGGATCCAATGCAACGGGCGCGTTTGGGTTCGTCGCGGCCGTCTCGGAGCTCATAGGGCAGATGCAGGATGCGGATCTCCGCTTCGACCGTCTCATCGTTCCATCCAGCTCCGGGGGGACCCATGCCGGGCTCGTTGTGGGTGCCGATGTCTTCGATCTCGCCGCGGACGTAATAGGAATCGGTATCGACCGGGCGGCTCCGGGCAAACCCTCCTATGAATCGGAGCTCGCAGCTCTGGCAAATCAGGTTGCGGAGCGGTTGGGCGTCGATGCTCGATACGACGCCTGCGCGTTCCGGATGCGATACGATTATTTCGGGGGAGGGTACGGCGTCGTCGGCGACGCGGAGCGCGAGGCAATCCGGCTCGTCGGCGCGCAGGAAGGGATTCTGCTCGACCCCGTGTACAGCGCCAGAGCCATGGGCGCGCTGATAGATATGATTCGAAGGGAGGAATTCGCTCGCGGCGACTCGGTGCTGTTCTGGCACACGGGAGGCATACCGGCGGTATTCGACCACGCGAAAGACATCGTACCCCGGTGACGTCTATCCGGCGAGAGATTCGTCGCGTGCCGCCGGCGCCGGCATCATGCCCGGCAGGCGTCAATCGTTCGAGCCATCCCAGCCCGACAGCCTGGCCCAGAGCCACCAAGCCGCGTACGCCTTGAGGTTTCCGTTGAGCGGCTGCGTATGGGCGGCCGTGCAGTCGTACCATTCGCCCGGGTGGGCGTCCTCCCATTCGATCGCCCAGTTGCCGTCGAAGTACCCGTCGCCGTCACCATCGTAGTCGCAGTTGTCGTTCGCGTCCTTGTCGCCGAAGTAGACGCCGTCCGGGTCGTACGATTCTATATCCGCGAAATCGTAGAGGATCTTGTTGTTGGCCGTGCAATAGGCGCGTATCTGCTCGTTGCGGATGTGCAGATTGCCCGTGAGCCCGTATCCGTCGAGATGCCCGGTCATGTACACGAACTTCACGTTCGGATAATCCTCCTCGAGGCCGCTCATCAGGCTCAGGTAGAGCTCGATATCATCCTCGCTCGCGCTGCTCACCTGGCCGCACCACGACCAGATGATGACGTTGACGTCCGTGTTGGCGTCGAGGTAGGTGCGCGTCGCATCCTCCCAGGCCGAGAAATTGGGGCTGCCCAGATCGGATGCGCCGGAAAATGGCCGGTCCCTGAGATCGAGCGCGCCGTCCGTGCCGCCGCTGTTGAAACTGTACAGCGTGTCTTTGAAACCTATGAGACCCGTCATGCCGTCCACGAGCTGGCTTCCATGCGAGGTGTGTCCGTACGCGATGTGGAGCTCCGTTTTCGCGTGCGCGATCGCTTCCCGCGGGATCGCGTCGATATCCCTGCAATTGTGGTCGATTATCATGGTGCTGTCCGCGGTGGGCGGATCATCGTCGGACGGCTTGGGGTCGGCCGGCGCCGCAGTGTCGTCGGAGAAGCACGACGAGCAGAGCGCGAGCGCAGCCGTAACTACCAGTAATATTATAAAATAGAACCTTCCGTTCATGACATGGCTCCTTTTGAGAAATCATACGCCCCTATCGTCACATGAGTGGAGCATATTTCGTGCGATTTCTCATGAATCGGAGAGCTTTTTGAATGCCTCTCCGGTGAGCCGGTAGAGCACCCAGTCGTCCATCGGCGCCGCGCCGAGGTGCTCGTAGAACGAACGGGCCGGATTCCACTCGAGAACCGCCCATTCGACCCGACCCAGATTCCGCGCCGCCGCGGTCTTCGCGCAGCGCTTGAAGAGCGCCTTGCCGACACCCGAGCCGCGATACTCGGGCCTCACGTAGAGATCCTCTATATATAGGCCAGGACGACCGACGAAGGTAGAGAAATTGTTGAAGTAGACGGCGAATCCGGCGGGGGCCCCGTCGCATTCGGCCAGAATGACCTCGGCGGCGGGCCTTTCGCCGAAGAGGTTTTCGCGGATAGTCTGTTCCGTCGCGACGAGCTCGTGGGCGATTCGCTCGAACTCGGCGAGCTCCCCGATCATCTGGAGCACGAGCCGGGCGTCGTCCGCGGAAGCGCGGCGGATCGAAATCTCTCTCTCGCTCGACACATTTCCCTCCGTTCCTCGAAAGCTGCCGCGCTCATGATAAGTGCGCCCGGGGGGATTGACAAAGGCGAAAATCGCGGCTAGACTACTAGTGCGAGATGCGGCGGTCGGGCATAGAAGTGATGGAAGCCCCGCGGTAGTGCGGTGGATCAATAAAACCCTCCGCCCGTCTCCAGATGCCTCAGTAGAGACGCCCCGGATTCCCAGGTTCATGAGAAGCCGAGGCGTCTTCTTTTAGACCCTGGAGGCCATGCGCTCGAGCACATCGAGCTCCATGGCGATCCTCTGACCCCACGATACGAAGTGGGCGCGCGCGAACGCGAGAGCCTGCGCTCCGAGGCGTTTTCTGAGGGCCTCGTCGCGCACGATTCTCTCCAACGCAGCGGCCAGGGCAGCCACGTCGCCGTTCGGCACGAGGAGGCCGGTCTCCCCGTCTCGGACCACTTCAGAAGTGCCCGACACGTCGAAGGCGACGACCGGGACGCCGCAGAGGATCGCCTCGCACGGGGGAAGAGACATGTTCGTGAGCTCGTTCGTCGCCGCGAAGACGTCGCTGGCCTTGAGGAACCGGACGACGTCCCGGTGCGGAATGGCGCCGGTGAAGATCACCTTGCGCTCGAGGCCGAGGGCGCGCGCCTCACGCTCGAGCCGGGCCCTTTCGGGACCGTCGCCGCCGATGACGACGGTCACACGCTTCAATAGCAGCGGATCCATCATCGCGGCGGCGCGCAGAAAGAGCTCGATCCTCTTCGACTTGACGAGGCGCGAGAATGTCACGAGGAGAACGTCGTCGCTCGGCAGAGACATCGACTTCCGCGCCTCGCCGCGATCGACGTTCACATCGGCCCACTCGACATCCATTCCGTTGGGAAGAAACGATATCTTCTCCGGCGGAACGCCGAGCCGCGTGAGCGCCATCTCGCCGCGGGTTCCGTCGTTGAGGATTATGTAGTGATCGACTATTCTCCGCAGCGCGATGATCTGCTCCATGCTTTTCCAGAGATACTTGATCCGCGGGAAGTCGAACCGGTCGAGGTACATTACGCCGAACAGCTTGACGACCGTCGGTACGCCGAGCCTGCGGCCGATCCTGTTGAGCGGATAGAAAGCGTAGTGGGTGAATCCCAGGATCACGTCCGGCTGGATCGCTCTCGCGAGCCTCTCCAGCCGTCCGTACGCGGCGAGGGGAAAGAACATCGGCCAGAGAAACCGGCGCATTATCGCCGGGAAGCGCCGGAACGCGCGAAATACGTTCGGATACGTGTAGTAGGCGAGAAGCGGGTCGGGGACGATATCGCGTTTCGGCCTCGGCTCCGGAATGAGAAAGTGCAGCTCTATTCCCTCGCGCGTTACGTGCCTGATGAACTCGAGCTCGTCGGCTACGCCGCACCCTTCGCCGAGCGACCAGATGTCCTCCCAGATAGAGAGGATGAGTATCTTCTTGAGGCTGCGTTTCAAGGCGGCGCGCTACCTCAGTTTCCTGACCCTGTTCTTGATGTACCCTATTCCCTCGATCTCGATCGTCACTACGTCTCCGTCCTCGAGGAACACGGGAGGCTCCCTGAAGACGCCGACTCCCGCGGGAGTGCCGGTCGCTATGATGTCCCCCGGCATGAGCGTCATCGCCGATGAGATGAATGAAATGAGCTCGGAGACGGGGAAGATCATCCGGGACGTGCTGCTCTCCTGCATCACGATTTCGCCCAGTCTCTGCCGAATGGCGAGCGCGTTCGGATCGCCGATTTCGTTCGTCGTCACGAGCCACGGTCCGCACGGGGCGAAGGTGTCGAAGCTCTTGCTCCGGAACCACTGCCTGTCGTCGCGCTGGATCTTCCGCGCGCTCACGTCGTTGAATGCCATGTAGCCGGCGACGTGGTTCAGCGCCTCGCTCGCGGGAATCATGGTCCCGTCCCGGGCGATCACGACGGCGAGCTCGGCCTCGGCGTCGACGTCCTCGACGCCGGGACGAATCACGATGTCGTCGTAGGGGCCGGCGAGCGCGCTCGGCGCCTTGGCGAAGAGCATTGGTCTCGCGGGCGGATCTTTCTTCTGCTCGAGGGCGTGGTCCAGATAGTTGAGTCCGAGGCAGACAATCTTGCTCGGGGACTGTATCGGCGCATACAGGCGCGCGCCGTTGAGCGGGATGAAATACTCCCGATCTATCTCGGACGCGTTGTCGGCGAGGTTCTGAACCTCGGGTAGAAGCCCCCTGCGGAAGATCTCCTCGACCGTGAGGGGGGCGCAGCGCAGCGCGGAGCTCGCGTCGAGGATCATGTCCCCGACGATCACGCCCGCGCGCCTGCCCGTCTTCTCGAACGAAACGAGCTTCACGCGCCTACCTTTCGGCGCCCCCGGCGACGAGCGTCTCGAGGCGCTTCTCGAATTCGTCCGCCCCGATGAATCCTGTCGCCCTGAGCTCCCGGATTTCGGTTCCGCTGCCGGCGATGAAGATGATAGCGGGGACCCCGCGAACGCCGTAGTCATTCTTTATCTTGGTCTCGGCCGCGCCCGATCTCGTGAGGTCGACCCTCAGAGGGATGACGGACTTCGAGAGCCTCGCGACCTCCGGGGCGGAGAAGGTTTTCTTGTCGAGCTCGTGGCACGGGAGGCACCAAGCGGCCGAGAAATCGATGACGACGCATCGACCGTCGCGCGCGGCGCTTGCGACGATCTCTTCATTGAACGGCAGCCACGCGATCCCCTGCGGCCTCTCGCCGCCTCCGCCGCGAAGGGCCGGAACCAGAAGGAACGCCGCTCCCAGCGCCAGGCAAACGATGCCCGCTGCGCGCTTGAGGACCTTGAAGCCTCTGCCGGTGCCGATCGCCCGGTCGATCCACCCGAGGTATATTCCGCCGGCGATCGCGACGATCGCGTAACCGATCGCCGTGAGCCTCGGTCCGAGGAGGAGACGTACGAAGTAGAGCGCCATGGCGATGAGGATGAATCCGAAGATCTTGCGCACCCACACCATCCAGTCCCCCGAGCGGGGTAGCCGGGTGATGCTGCCCGAGAGCGTTCCCAGCACGAGGAACGGCACGCCTATCCCCCAGGCCAGCGTGAAGAACATGAGGAAACCCATGAGCGGCTTGCCCATCTCGCCGACGTAGGTCAGGAGAGCGAGGACGGCGGGGCCGATGCATGGCGCCGCGATGATTCCCATCGTGAGCCCCATCAAAATCGCCCCTGCGTAGCCCTGGCGCGCCGTGCCGGTCCGCCTCGCGAGGAACATCGGCATACGGATCTCCCAGAGCCCGAACATCGAGAGGGCGAGGGCGACGAGAACGGCGGCGAGGAAAAGCATGACGAAAGGATTCTGCAAGGCGGCTCCGAACAGGCTCCCCGTTACGGCGGCGATG
>JAQTVX010000002.1 GCA_028706585.1 Candidatus Krumholzibacteriia bacterium
TCGGCGTCACGAATACGATTCGCGTTGCGCCCTCGAGAGCCTCGTCCATCGAGGAAGTCACGCGAATCGACCGCGGCACCGTTATGCCGGGTAGAAAGCGGCGGTTTTCATGGTCGCGGCGAATCCTGTGGACGAGCTCGGGGAAGTACTCCCAGAGACGCACCGCGTGCCCGTTCCCGTCGAGGAGAATAGCGAGCGTAGTTCCCCAGCTTCCCGCGCCGAGAACCGCCGTGCGAACGGATGTGCCTTGCCGCTTTGCCTTCATTTCATCGCAGCCTAGAAGATCTTCTTCTCCGTCCCCTCGCGAAGACGCTTGATGTTCGAAGCATGCTTGACAAATACCACCGCCGCGGCAGCTACCGCGAGAATCGTCACCGAATAATGCACGTTCGCCCCCAGAACGCGGTTAGCCAGCGGTATCGAAAACGGGAGAAACGCAGCGCTCGCCATGCTCGCGATCGAGACGATACGCGTGGCCAGAAGCGTTAGGATCCAAAGGGTGACGCACATCCCCAGAGCCTGAGGCGCGAGGGCCAGAAACGCCCCAGCGGTCGCGCCCACCCCTTTTCCTCCCGAAAAACGCACGAATACGGAATAGTTATGGCCGATGACGACCAGCAGCGCCGCCAGCAGCGCGAAGCCGATTCCCGGCCCTCCGAGCTTCGAGAGGAAACGGACCGCGACGAAACCCTTCCCGATGTCGAACAGGAGAACCGGAAGGGCAGCCTTGAAACCGAGAACCCTGAAGGTATTCGCCGCGCCGAGATTGCCGCTCCCATGCTCCCTCAAATCGATCTTCCTGAGGAGCTTCCCCATGATAAAGCTCGAGGGAATCGATCCTATAGAATAGCTGGAAAGAGCAACCAATACGATCTTGAGGAAAAGGTCCATCATCTCTCCTTGGATTTCAGAGAGATTGTAATAGCGGTACCATCGAACGTAAACACTTTTCTTATCTGATTGTTGATATAACGTATATAAGAACGAGGAAAATAGGCGGCTTTGTTTACAAAAAGCGTGAAGGTCGGAGGCTCGGTGCCCGTCTGTGTCGCATAGTATACCTTGCCTATTCCCCCTCCGTGATAGCTCGGCGGGCTCGCATCCACGGCTCGCTCGATGATCCTGTTGAGCTCCGAAGTCGTGATCTTGCGTTTGCGCTCCTTCTGGATGCTCATGGCGACCGGAAGTATCTTCTCCACGCGTAGCCCGGTGAGCGCCGAGATCGTGATCACGGGGGCATAGGATAGAAAGGACATGCTCTCTCGCACGGACTCAACGTAGCGATCCGCCGTTTGCGTATCCTTCTCCACGAGATCCCATTTGTTGACGAGGACCATCATGCCCTTCCGAGCCTTGTGCCCCTCCGAAGCCACCCGGACATCCTGCCGCGATATCGGTTCGGTCGCATCGATCATGACGGCGATGATATCGGCGTTGCGCGCGCTTGAGAGGCTCTTGAGGCTCGTTATGGCCCCGAGCCCTTTCTGCGTGCGCGAGCGGCGTTTCACCCCTGCGGTGTCCACGAGGATGAACTCCTTGCCGGCGCGGCGCACGAGGATACTGACCGAATCGCGCGTGGTGCCTGGAATCTCGGAAACGATGTTGCGCTTCTCCCCCGCCAGCGCGTTCACGAGAGAGCTCTTGCCGACATTCGGTTTTCCGACTATCGCAATCGCGAGGGGCTCCTCCCCTTCCGGCGCACTTCTCTTCGGAAGTCGTGAAACAACCTCGTCGAGAATCTCCCCGATGCCCGATCCATGAACAGCGCTCACGGGATACGCCTCGGAGAAACCGAGACTATGGAACTCGTGCATGCCCCATCGATCGGGATCGCTCTCAACCTTGTTGACCACGAGCACGATCTTGTCGCGCTCCCGCCGCATAGCTCGCACGAGCGATTCATCCTCGTCCGTTACCCCTGTGTCGACGTCGACGACGAGAATGACGACCGCCGCCTTGCGCGCGACCTCCTTTACGCGCTCCCGTATATCGGCGGAGATCTGGTCCTTTACGCCCGTCGCAAACCCGCCCATATCCATGAGGAGGAACGCCACGCCGTTCCATTCGACCCGTTCCTCCACGGCATCGCGCGTAACGCCCCTTGTGGAGTGCATGATCGCTCTGCGCCGCTTCACGATCCTGTTGAACAGGGTCGATTTCCCGGCATTGGGTTTTCCAACGATCGCAACGATAGGCATACCCTTCATCGCGCTTACCTCGCAGCGCAGCGTCTCATAACGCGGCTTTCGAGAAACGTTGAACGGGCGACGACCACGGGTGTTCCGAGCTCTCGCTCTATATCAGCGGGCCGCAGATCGTCCAGAAAGAGTCCATCATGATTGAGCGCGTTCGCCGGAATAACGATGCATCCCGTCCGTTCGCGGCTTGTTTTCAACCGGCTCAGGATGTCCCGGCCGGAAAGGAGCCCCGATACATTCACACCGGGGCCGAACAGACGGTTGCGCACAACCAGAACGCTGGGTGAGACGGACGGGAGCCGCTGCGCGAGAACTGGCGCGACGTAACGGCGGATGAATCTCGCTCCGAGCGTTCCGGTCACGATCGTCATTTGCACCGTCCTCGGCCGCCTCCGAGCCAACCGCTCGATATCCGCCTCGAGTAGTTCCAGAAAGTGACGGCACATGCCGACCCCGTTGGAGAGCTGAGGAAAATCCCCGTAGGTCGACGCGGCGGGAAGCGCCCGATTAGCCGCGAGATAGAACTCATCGGCGAGATGCACGAACGGCTCGCCCCCCGTCAAGTGCGCAAACCTCGCGCGCTCGCTGCCGGCCCATTCGATGAGAGCCCTTTCCTCCGCCACTGTGATCCTTCGAAGCGGCGAGAGCTCCGATCGGTGCTTTGTGAGCCCCACGGGCACGATCGCAACCGATCGGCAGCCGGGATAGAGCTCGAAGAGCCTCCGCACCGTATTGCGCATCACGGGGCCGTCGTTGAGCCCCGGCACGAGGACTATCTGCGCATGCAGAGTTATACCAGCCCGTGCGAGACGGGATAGATCTCTCAGAATATCCCGTTTCATCGGCCTCGCGAATATGCGCTCGCGGATGGGCTTCGTGACGGCGTGGACCGATATGTAGAGCGGCGAGAGCCCCAGCTCGATAATCCGCGCGATGTCCCTCTCGCCTACGTCCGCGAGGGTTATGAAGTTGCCGAAAAGAAAGCTCAGGCGGTAGTCGTCGTCCTTCTCGTACAGGGATGATCGCAGGCCTTTCGGCATTTGATCCATGAAACAGAAGATGCATCTGCTCTTGCAGCGGATGAAGCGCATTCCTTCGAACACGAGATGCGCTCTGTCGAGCTCCCTGAACGCGATAACGCGCGAGAGCAGACGCCCCTTTCGTCGTATGGTGAAACGCGCGGTCCCATCCCCCGCCGTTCGGAAAAAGAGAGCGAGCTGATCCTCGACCGACCGAGAGCCGATCCTGACGACTTCGTCTCCCGGCTTGAAAAAGCCCGTTCTACCGTCGATTCGCTCGATACGGACACTCATAGCCATTCGTGGAAAAGCCCCCTCGAACACCCGGCCGGGAGGGGGCCTTTGTGTATATGGAGCGGGCAACGGGATTCGAACCCGCGACTCTCAGCTTGGGAAGCTGATACTCTACCAGCTGAGCTATGCCCGCCTGCTCGCCGATTGTGCACACCAAAGGTATCAGGTTGTCCGAAAAGTGTCAACGCATTTATCCGCTTGCGGCTTTGCGGATAAGGCACTGGGCCGACTCGAAAAGGGTCTTCTCGTCTCCTGCGAGATGATGCATTCCAGGCTCCTTCTTGAACCAGGTCACTTGACGTTTCGCGTACTGCCTGGTGAGCTCCAGGATTCGTTTCACCGTCTCGTCGAGCCCGGTCTCTCCCCGAACGTGCGCAACCATTTGCGGGTATCCGAGAGTTTTCATGCCCGGCCAATCGGGCTCGGCTCCATCCGCGAGAAGACGCTTCACCTCGTCGGGCCATCCGCGGGCGATCATGGCCAGGGTCCGCTCCTCGATGTTTCGATGGAGAGCGAGACGCGGCGGATCGATGCCCATCTTCACGAAATCGATTTCGCGTCGCTTCCGATTCGCCCGGGTCCCCTGCATATGTTCCCCGATCGTCTTGCCGGTGAGCGCCTGAACCTCGAGAGAGCGGATAACGCGATATCGGTCGTTGCAATGAATGCGCTCGGCGCTTTCGGGGTCGACCGCAGCGAGCCTCGCGTGGAGAACGTCGTTCGGAACGCCCCGCAACCTTTCGGCGAAGGCGACGCGTTTCGCCGGGTCGAGCTCGATATCGAAGAAGCCTTCCGCTACCCCCCTGAAGTAGAGGCCCGAGCCGCCGACGAGGATGGGCAGTTTCCCGCGCGACGCCACATCGCGAATCGCTGCGAGCGCCAGGCCGGCAAAAAGTTCCGCATTCATCTTTTCCTGAAGATCGATAATGTCGATGAGGTGGTGCGGAATCTCGCCACGATCGGCCGCATCGGGTTTCGCCGTGCCGATGTCTATGCGCCTGTATACTTGCCGCGAGTCGACCGAGAGAATCTCGCCTCCCATGCGGCGTGCGAGCTCCATCCCCAGCCGGCTCTTGCCGGATGCCGTTGGGCCGAGAATTGCGACGGCGGTGATCATCTTTTCGTCGAAGCCGTTCTCGCGAAGCGCCGCTCCAGCTCGTTCAAGCTCACCCTGAGCATTGTCGGGCGTCCATGCGGGCATGTATAAGGAAGGGCCGTCGCGAAGAGTTGATCGGCGATGCTTTCCATCTCCTCGCCATTGAGCCTCATTCCTGCCTTGATCGCGGAATGGCACGCGTAGGTCTTCAGAAACTCATCGATCCCGCTTCTCCCCTCCTCGCCGAGCATCTCTTCGATGAGCCGCCCGTCGTCCCAGTTTCGCACGCCGGCCGGAATCCCGCGCACGACTATTGAACGAAGGCCGAAAGGTTCAATCTCGAATCCCAGGGCGGCGAGCGTCGGCGCAAGCGTCTCATAACGCTCATACGCCTCCATGGGAAGCTCCATGGTCGCAGGAAACAAAAGCGATTGAACAACCGGCTTCCCTCCCACGAGGCTCGACTTCGCCCTGTCGAAGAGAATTCTCTCGTGCGCCGCGTGCTGATCGATGATGACCATTCCACCCCGGATCTGTATGAGAATGAAGCTCTGGTGAAGCTGCCAGTACAGGTTCCCCGGCGTAAACAGTTTTCTCGCGTCTTCCTCTCCGAACAGCGAAAGGGGCGTCTCGTGGAATTCAAATGTTCGGTCCCCTTCTCCGATATCCTGCGCCGAGCCTTCGAGGTGCCCGTGCAATCCGTACGCGGCCGTATCGGCCGACGTTTCGCCGTCACTGGACGGGAATATGCCGCGGTACGCGGATTCGACGGACTCTTCGAAGGACGGTGGGTTTCCCTTGAGCGACGCCGTGATCGACGATAGAACGAGGCGATGAATCTCTCCCTCGCCTCGAAAACGCACCTCGGCCTTCGTGGGATGAACGTTCACATCGATATCTTCCGGAGGAAGATCGAGGAAAATAACGATGGCGGGGAAACGGTCTCTTGGAATGAGGGATTCGTATGCCTGGTTGACCGCATGAGAGAGGACGCGGTCTCTTATGTATCTGCGATTGATGAAATAGAACTGCATGTAGCGGTTCGCCCGGGTTTGATCGCCGCGCGATACAAAGCCATGGATCCTCGTGCGGCCCGATGCCGATGAAACCGGGATGAGGCTCGCGAACAGCTCGGCGCCGAGGACTATCTCGGCCCGCTCCCGAAGGCTGGATGAAGGATAGGAGAGTATCTCCCTCCCATTCTCCTTCAGGATGAAAGCCGTCTCCGGGAATGAGAGGGCATACCCCTGAATAACTCCGATGATACGTCTGAGCTCCGATTGAGCGCTCCTCAGGAATTTCTTTCGCGCGGGAACATTGAAGAACAGATTCTCGACGATAACCTCGGTTCCCTGGTTCCTGACGCATGGATCGTCCTTCATGACTTCGGTTCCCCGGTATGAAAGCTCGCGGCCCAGATCCTCCCTTCCCGCCCGCGAGCGGATCGTCAGCGCACTGACCGAGCGGATGCTGGCTAGCGCCTCCCCCCTGAAGCCGAGGGTGTTGACCCTGGAGATGTCATCCACACGCTCTATCTTGCTCGTCGAGAAGCTCTCGACCGCGAGCGGAAGCTCCGCCGATGGAATGCCGGTCCCGTTGTCTTCGATCCCAATCCGTGTTTTTCCGCCGTCGACGAGATCGATCGAAATCCGTGTCGCTCCCGCATCAAGCGAATTTTCAATGAGTTCCTTCAGCGCGCTCGACGGCCGTTCGATGACTTCACCTGCAGCGATTGTCGTTGCCACTTCGGGGGGCAATTTATGTATCGGGGCCACCGCGTCCTCCGCAGCTAATGCTTCTCGGCCGGGCTTTGCTCGGGAGTGCCGTCAAAATGTTCAACGTGAAAATATCACGGGCATCGGCAATACGCAATGCGCAAAAGAATGGAGGGGACTGAACGATCAAGTGTGGATCTTGGATCTCGCCTCGTGCACGAGCTCGGCGGCCGTCGATGATTCACCGGGATAGGTGGCGTATCCGTCTGCGGCGAAGACGGATGCCGGATCATATCCTTTTTCCGCCAGCTTCGCGGCGAGAAAAGCCTTGATTCGGTTCTCCAAGAACCCCATTCGCTGATAGCCCTCCACCGACAGGATCATGAAGATATCGGGCTCGGTCCACGAGAAGAAATCGGTTTTTCTCACCTGCTTGCGAATGCCCATACTGAGCTCATTCACCAGGCTCAGAGTTTCCTGATAACGTTTGTTAAACAACGCCCTTAATCCATTGATAGTAAATACGGTAACAACGAAGCCGTGATGATATCTTTCCGCCCTCTCGATTTCTTCGTTTATCCTCTCGAGCATAAGCCGCTGGTTGTATTTCAGCAGGTCATCGAAGGTGAAAGATTCGGTCTCGCGCCTTTTCCCCTCCGCTCTGGCGAGCATCGGAGCTACGAGGTCGTCGACCCGCTCAAGGAGCTCTATCTCGTGCTCGCCAAATATGGATGAATCGAGCGGCGTCGTCGGCACCTTGTCGTATCCAATATACACGGCACTCACATCATCCGATCTGAATAGTGGATATCCTATTACGGAACGATGGAACGGCGGTTTATCGACCAGGTTCACATCTGACGACAGATAGCTTATACATACGGGCTCCCATTTCGCCCGCACCGTCTCGAGCATTTCGGAGTCGTACTCGAGTCTCTTGCGTCGCTCCATCTCATCCTCCGGGAACTGGTGATAGGCCGACTCTCTGCGTTCAGGCCCTTCGTAATGAAGGCTACCCATGGAGGCATTGATAAGCGACGAGAGAATTCCGGGCAGTCTCCTGATCTTGGAGGAAAGATCCTCCATAGCCATGAAGGTCGGTGCGAGCGAAGAGAGCTCCTCGAAGCTCTCGAGCTTCCTCGACTGCCTCAACTCCCTGATCTGCGCGTAAGTGAAGAAACCGACTTGAAACCGGAGTGCGTCCTTCAGCCTGAAGAACCTCTGCAAAGCGTTCAAGCTTGAGAATTCGATCGCCAGAACGCCGAGCGGCTCGTTATGGATAAGCGGCATATAGATCGAGGTGATGGCGCCTTCACCCAGCTTGAGCTCAAGGGTAGTCTCATGTCGCGCCTCGGTCATCAGGATCTCTTCCCCGCCCACGTATGCTCGCGCCAGACTTCCCTTGTTACAGTGAATGCGAGGGCTCTGCGAGTCGACCGGCATCTGCTGATCGCTTCCCCCGAGAATCAGCCAATCGCCCTCGTCCGTTGCCGTATAGACGGTGGCCGTATCCGCCCTGAGCTTCCCTGCGAGGAATCTGCAGAGCATGGTGAACTTCTCATGGAATCCCATCTCGTTGTGAAAGAGCGTCTCGAGATAATTCCGGATCTGGAACTCGATCTCTCGTATTTCATGCGCATCGATCATGAGGTGCTGGTCGAGTATCGGTGATATCTTGGACGCCAGAAGAGTGATTGTATCCACGTCGGCATCCTGGAGCTTTTTTTCGTCAAAGCTCGTTGATACGTTGAGTACGCCAAGAAGCTTCGTATCATGAACGAGGGCCACGGAGATGGAGCTCTGGATATTCTCTCGCTCGCGGCCTCCACGATAGAGGGGTGTGTCGACTATCTCGGTGATTAGAAGCGGTTTCAGCGTCTTGGCCACTGTACCGGCTATACCATCTCCGAGCTTCTGCCTCGTGCGTTCGACGATCTCGGCGCTCAGACCGTTTGCATACCCTATGTAGAGCTCCCGGGTTTCCGCCGAGTAGAGCATTATGGAACCACTGGAGGCACCGACCGCCCGCACCGATATCTCCAGAAGCCACTTGAGGAGCCGCTCCCTGTCCGTTATATGGTTCATGTACTGTAATGCTTCATCGAGGTGAGCTGGCCACTGGCGCGAAACCTCCTGCGTCTTGCCGGAGGCTCCCGGAGCGAGATGGCTCACGGCTTCCGCGGGATTGACTATCCGCTTGCGTTCCCGCTTGAGCAGGTCTATTTCATTCTCGAACAGCTTGCGCTTCTCCGTCACGATAACGTAGTCAGCCTTGAGAAATGCGCCGAGGAACGAGTCGTCCGAGTACGTGGGAATGCCGACGATCTCGGCTATCTCCAGCGCGACCGAACGTGGATCACGGTCGTAGATCGCGATGATTGCGACGCCGGGCGTGCGGTGGAACTCGCTCAGAATATTGAGCTCTTCCTCGCCCCCTCCGAGAATGGCAATCTTTGTCGTTGTTTCGACCACTTGCTGCTCCGTTTATGCTCCCGGGTATTGGACTGATCCGGCCATATTTTGAGCATAATTCGCGCCAGAAGGAATGCTTAGCTAGTCTTTGGTCATTCTCTTGAGATCCGCGAGGAGCTTGAGGGCGTTCAGCGGCGTAATGCTATCTATATCAATAGAATGCAAACGGTCGCGCAGTGCGTCGGGAGGTTCGAAAAGGGATACCTGTGCAGCCGGGGGCCCTTGCGGAAGGCTGCCGCCTGCCTGTTCCTTTTCCAGCGCTTCCAGAATCTCCTTTGCACGGTGGATAACGGCTTCCGGAAATCCGGCGAGGCGGGCGACGTGAATCCCGTAGCTCTTATCGCTCGCCCCTTCGCATATCTTATAGAGGAAAATGATCCCCTCTCCCCATTCCCTTACCTCTACGCGGAGGTTGCGGGCGTTCGGGAAGCGCTCCGTCAGCCGCGTGAGCTCGTGGTAGTGGGTCGCGAACAGGGTTTTCGGGCGGCATCCGCCGCTACCGAGCAGGAATTCCGAAACGGCCCAGGCCAGGCTCAGCCCGTCTAGCGTGCTCGTTCCCCGCCCGATCTCGTCCAGAATCACGAGGCTCTTGTCGGTGCAGTTATGGAGTATCTTCGCCGTCTCCGCCATCTCGACGAGGAAGGTGCTCTGGCCCCTCGCCAGATTATCGCTTGAACCCACGCGCGTGAAGATCCGGTCCAGCAGCCCCACCGAGGCGCGCGCTGCCGGCACGAAGCTGCCGGCATGCGCAAGCAGCGCGATAAGAGCCGCCTGGCGGATGTACGTGGATTTCCCGCCCATGTTCGGCCCAGTGATGATCATGAAGCTCTTCTCTTTCAACCGCAGATCGATATCGTTGGGTATAAAATTCTTGCCGGAAATGATCTCGACGACCGGGTGGCGTCCCTCGGTGATGACCAGATCGTCACCCTCATTGATTTCGGGCCTGCAATAGCTCCGTTCCACCGCGACATCGGCGAGGGCGCAAAGAACATCGATCACCGCGGCCCCCGCCGCGATCATCTGTATCGATTCGCTTTCGCGCGAGACGTCTTCGCATATTTTGTCGAAGATCTCGCGCTCGAGCTCGATCCGTCTCGTATCGGCGGTAAGGATAGTCTGTTCACGTTCCTTCAGCTCGCGCGTCACGTATCGTTGCGATGAAACGAGGGTCTGCTTCGCCACGTAATCGCCGGGAACCCGCGAATCGTTGGCGCGCGAAACCTCGATATAATAGCCGAACACCCTGTTGTATCCGACCTTGAGCGATGGTATCCCCGTCCGCTCGCGCTCCGATTCCTGAAGATGCGCGATCCACGTCTTCCCTTCCTCGGATTCCTTTATGAGAAGATCGAGATCGTCGCGATATCCCCTTTGTATGACTCCTCCGTCCCGAAGATGTGGAGGACATGCGGCATCAATGCCCCTGGAGATGATGTCGAGGGCTCCTGTTTGCGTCGAAAGATCCGCGGCCGCCTCGCGCAATGCGGCCGCGTGGAAGCGCCGAGCCGCCTCGGCGATCGCCGGGGCTCGCTCGAGCGCATCGGCCAGGGCGAGAAGCTCGCGCGGACCCGCCTTGCGGGCTGCGATTCTCGAAAGCAGCCGCTCCACGTCGGGAAAACGCCTGAGGGCAGCCCGTATGGCCCTGAGCCCGGTGTGATCAGCCGTCAGCGACGAGATCGCATCCAGGCGTCTACGAATGGCATCGATTCGCCGAGATGGATGCATGAGCCATTTCCGGAGCTCCCGTCCCCCGGCCGCGGTCTCGGTTCTGTCCATATGGTGGATCAAGGTCGTATCAGAAGCGTTTCCACGTTGAGGCTCAAAGACCTCGAGGTTTCTGAGCGTTTCCAGATCGAGAAACAGGCTATCGCCGGAAACGAGGAGCTTGAGCTCCGTGATGTGGAGGAGCTGATTGTGCCTTAGCTCCTTGACTAAGGCGAGCAGCGCGCCCGCCGCCGCCGCGGCCAGCGGTTTGTCCTCGAGCCCGAAGCAGGCAAGGTTCGCGACGCCGAAATGAGCCAGCAGCGTATCGCGCGTCGTCCGCTCCTCGAATTGGAACGGCGGACGCGCGTCGATCGTCGCGCCTGAATCGAGATCTGCGATCATGCGGAGAAGCGATCCGGATCCATCGGGAATCACCGCTTCACGGATGCGGGCGCCGGCGAGCATCTGCGCGACGACCGGCATGGAGTCCTCTCCCGCGCTGAACTCGCCCGTTGAGACGTCCAGGATTGCGAAACCGGTCTTTGCATCCCTATCGAGCAAGGATACTATGTAGTTGTTTTCGCGCTCGACGAGAGTGGCCGGAGCAATGGTCGTTCCCGGGGTCACGACGTCGCTCACGATGCGCTTCACGACGCCGGATGCGCCTGGCACGTCATCCGCTTGATCGCAGATCACGACCTTTCGCCCGAGCTGCAGAAGCTTCGCAATATACGCCTCGGCCGCGTGGATGGGCACGCCGGCCAAAGGCACGGGATTGTCTTTATCCTTGTCGCGTGTCGTCAACGCAATATTGAGGAGTCGGGAGACCTCTCTGGCATCGTCGTAGAATGTTTCGTAGAAATCCCCGACCTGGAAAAAGAGAATCCCGTCGCCGTGCCGGCTCTTGATCTCCCGGTACTGGTTCATGAGAGGGGTGAGACGAAAGCTCATCTATTTCAAGGGGACGACCGTGCCAGCGAGCCCCGTTTTGGATTTGGCCCTCTCGGCGTCCCGCTCGGCTGATTCCTTCGTTTCGTAGAAGCCAGCGCGAACGCGGTGCCAGACTCGGCCTTCCATCTCTACGCTTTCTATGCGAACGCCGCGAAGGACGCCCTCCATCTTGGCGGAGACCGCGACAGCATTGCCTCTGGTTTCGAATGATCCGAACTGAATGGTGAATCCTCTGCTCGTTTTGGTCTCTTTGACCCGTGGTTCCCCCGACTCACCTCCTCCCGGCGTCGTATCATCCTTCGCCTTCGTCTGCGCGAGGAGCTGCATCTTCTCCCTTCCCTTCGCCGCCTCGAACGATAGAGGGAATTTATCGATGAGAACGCGATATCTTTCGAGTGCCTTTTCCCGGCCGCCGAGCGTTTCGTGGCATTCGCCCAGCTTGAATAACGCAATCGGGTTCGGTTGCAATTTGACAATGTCTTCATACTGGGCTATCGCTTCATCGGTCCGCCCGGCCTGCGCGTCGATATCCGCTCGCGCGAGCAAACTCCAGATGGTGTATTTCCCTCGCGTTACTCCGGCGAATTCCACCGCGGCGCGTTCATTGTCACCCATCTGTTTGTGACACATGCCCCGGAGGTAGAGCGCCTCGCCGTCGTCATGATCGCGGCTCTTGGCGCCCTTTGCTTGGAGCAGGGCGAGCGCATTCTCATAATCTCCGGCGGCGTAGCGGATTGAAGCGAGATCGATTCGAGCTTTTTGCGCGGCTCTTTCGCTCCCGGACGCAATTACACGAGCGTAGAGAGCTTCGGCCGACGCATAATCAGTTTCTAACCTCGCGAGCATGAGCACCGCATCATAAAAGGAATCCGCGTCGATCTTCGACGTGTCGGCGGCGAGCTGCTGCCGCGCGCGTTCGTAGTCGCCACGCCTGAACATCTCTTCGGCGCGCTTCAGAACGCCCGGCGCCGCGCCGGATAGCGTCGTGGTCATGATTATGAGGCACCCGATAGCGATTGCGGAAAAATACCTGTTCATACGTATCGGCGGGATAATCGTGCTTGATACTGAATACCTTGACTCGCGTCTATCGTTCGGCCACCACTTCACCTTCGAACGTGAAGTTGGCCAGTCTGCGCAAAACGACGAGAACCATGTCCCCTTCCCTCAGATTCTCGCGTGGAACCAGCACGTTCCTGAACTGGGGCGTTCGCCCTTTCAGAAATCGATATTCCCCTTTTTGCGCTGCACCGTCAAGGAGGATTTCGGCGGTGGCGCCGACCTGAGCACCCAGCATATTGGCACGCTTTTCCATGACGACTGAGTTGAGCGCATGCAGGCGTTCCTTCTTGGTTTCGGCCGGAACGTCATCGGCAAGCAAGCTCGCGGCCGTTCCGCTCCGCGGCGAGTACTGAAACGTGAACGCCGCGTCGAAACCGGCCTCGCGGACCAGGTCGATCGTCTCCCGAAAATCCGCATCGGTCTCCGAGGGAAACCCGACGATGATATCAGTCGTGATCGCGATGTCGGGAACTATCGAGCGCGCCATGCGCACCTTTGCTAGATATGTCTCGCGAGAGTAGCCTCGGTTCATTGCCTCGAGAATCCTGTTGCTGCCAGCCTGGACCGGCAGGTGGATGTGGCTGCAAAAGCGTTTTTCCGCGGCCATCAGCTCAAAAACGTCGGCGCCGACGTCCCGTGGATGGCTTGTGAGGAACCGGAGTCGCCTGATTGGCGTCTCGTCCAGAACCTTGCGAGCGAGCTCTCCGAATCCAATGCTGCCGTCGCGAAAGGCAATCACGTTCTGCCCGAGAAGCGTGACCTCACGAGCTCCGCTCTCGGCGAGACCGTCTACTTCCTCCATGATCGAGCGAACGCTTCTGCTGCGCACCTTTCCACGCAGGTATGGAACAATGCAGTAGGAACAATAATTCTCGCATCCTCTCGTGATCGCAACGTATCGCGACACCGGGCCTTCGTGCTTTTCCGGCATCGTTTCGATGACGCTCGAGCCCCCGAGCTCGATGAACACTGAGCGCTCTCCGTTGTCAACGGCGTTTGAAATCGCCTCGGGAAGCAGGAAGTAGCTATCCGTGCCCGCAACGACTTTCACCGCCGGAACGAGGTCGAAAAGCCGTGCCCCCATGCGTTGGGCCATGCAACCGCACACGACGATAACCGCCTCGCGATGGCGTGAGAGGTCGAGCAGCCGTCCGATCGCCCTCTGCTCCGCATGTTCACGCACGCTGCATGTGTTTACAATGATGCAATCCGCTGCGTCCGGCGACCCCACGATCCTATGCCCGCACCCCTCCAGCAGCGCGCCTATTCCATCGGTGTCGTACGCGTTCATCTGGCATCCGAAGCTCTCGCAATACACAGTCAGCGTTCTCACGATCCGCATGCTCCGGTCTCGCGCGCGCGCGCGGCATCAGGTTCAAGCGCCATCCCATATATCTTCCCGTCCTCGAAGCGATCGACACGCACCGGGACGAGGGACCCGGCACGGGCTTGTCCGCGCGGAATCAACACTTCGCAGTAATTACCCGTGAGGGATCTGACGAGGGATGATGCATGCCTCACCTGTCCTTCGACGAGCGCGAGCTGTTCTGTGCCGAGCTGCGCCTCGAGAAATACCCGGTTTTTAGCCTCGCCCAGCGCTATCAGACGACTGCTGCGGGTCTTCTTCACCGCGGGGCTCACGCGATCCATCATAGCCGCCGCCGGAGTCTGAGGACGCGGAGAAAAGCCGAATACATGAAAGTAACTGATCGGCAACTCCTCGAGAAGCGCGAAGGTGTTCTCGAAGCACTCATCGGATTCTCCTGGAAATCCGACGATGATGTCGGTTCCGATGGCAATGCCTTCTCTCGCGCGGGCTATTCTATCGATCCGGCTCCTGAAATCCGCGGAGCGATAGGGCCGGTTCATGGCGGAGAGAACACGGTCGTCTCCGCTCTGGAGTGGGATGTGGAAATGAGGCGCAAGACGGTCGGTCTGCGCGGCAATGTCCAGCAGCGAGGCGCTTACCTCGGTCGGTTCGATACTGCTCAGACGGATCCGAATCTCGTTCGTTCCTTCGATAATCGCCGAAACAAGCGATGCGAGCGTCATAGGAGGATCGAGGTCCTCGCCATAGCGGCCGATGTGGACGCCAGTGAGAACGATTTCACGATAACCGTTTCCGCCCAATGCCAGCACCTGGGAGAGCACGACGCCGGCCGGCACGCTCCGGCTCCTCCCCCTCGCGCGCGGAACGATACAGTAGCTGCAGGCGGCGTTGCAGCCTTCCTGCACCTTGACGAACGCACGCGAATGATCGAAGAAGCGCTGTATGCCCTCTTCATCCGCGGCGTGGATTCCCATGAGCCGTTGTGGATCGATCCGTCCGACGGCACCGTTTGTGGCCGCCACCTCGTCGAGAATCGCCCCTATCGAGCGCTTGGCATCGTTGCCGAGAACGAGGTCCGCCTCACCCATCGCCTCGACGCTTTCCGGTTCGGTCTCAGCATAGCAGCCGGTAACGACTATGAATGCATGGGGCGCGGCCCTTCGAGTCCGCCGCACAACGTTGCGGCAGCGAGCATCGCTCCTGCCGGTCACGGTGCAGGAGTTGATTATGTAAAAGCTTGCCCCTTCATCGAAACGGCGGCACCGCCAGCTTCTGCGCTGAAGCGCCTCGCGGATGCACTCAGACTCGTACTGGTTGAGTTTGCATCCCAATGTGAGGATTGAGAACGTCTTTTCCATCACTTCGTAAAGCGCCAGAGGCGCCCTCGAATCTCCCGCCTGAAACGCCGAGAGGGTGGACCTCCACCCCCTCGCGATCGGATGTTTTTCGTTTCCAGAAGCAGCTCAGCCGCCAGTCCGGTTCTCGCCGGGCGGCTCCGCGCCGCCATCGGGATTGTCCTTGTCCGGCGCGATCTCGTCCTCGTATCCAAGGTCGATATCATACTCGCCCTGATCGACAGTTCCATCCGTCTCCGCCTGGCGTGCGCCGGGCCTTTCCGGCTCCGCGACTTCGCGTTTCGGGAATTTATTGATGAATGCTTCAACTTCCTCGGCCGCTTTGCCCTCGAAATACGCGCTCACGCTCAAAACGATCCGCTTGTTCTGTGGATCGATCTTGATGACCTTGAGTGGAATCTCCATGCCGATGTCGAAGTGATCGGACGGCTTCCGAAGATTCTCGATTCCGAGGTGGGACAGAGGAACGAATCCCTCGACGTCCTCCTTGAGCTCAACCACGGCGCCCCGGTCGAGAAGCCTCGTGATCGTTCCCTTGAGCTCCGTGCCGATGTTGAACTCCTTCGCGAGCTCGTTCCAGGGATTCTCCCTGGTTTGCTTCATGCCGAGACTGATGCGACGCTTGGAGCTGTCGATTTCGAGAACGACGACTTCGAGCTCGTCACCCTTCCGAACCGCTTCCGACGGATGACGCACGCGCTTCGCCCACGACATATCGGAGATGTGCACGAGCCCATCGATCCCGTCCTCGATCTCCACGAATGCACCGAAGTTCGTCAGATTTCTGACCTTCCCCTTCAGGCGGGTGCCCGGCGGATACTTGCTCTCGAGCGCTTTCCATGGATCTGGCTCCAGCTGCTTGAGCCCAAGGGAGATCTTCTCGTGCTCCTTGTCGACGTTGAGCACTATGGCCTCCACCGTGTCGCCTATCGCAACCACCTTCGACGGATGTTTCACGTGGCGCGTCCATGACATCTCGGAGATGTGAATGAGTCCCTCGATGCCCTTCTCGATCTCAACGAATGCACCGTAATCGGTGATCGAAACAACTTTCCCGCGAACCTTCGTCCCGACCGGATAGCGCTGATCGATGCCCTCCCACGGGTAGGGCGTGAGCTGCTTGAGCCCGAGAGATATGCGCTCCCGCTCGCGATCGAAGTCGAGGATCTTCACCTTGAGCTTATCCCCGATCGCAACCACTTCGGACGGGTGGCTGACTCTTCCCCACGTCAGATCCGTGAGATGGAGCAGACCGTCAATGCCTCCGAGATCGACGAATGCGCCGAAATCGGTGATGTTCTTGACGACTCCTTCACGCTCCTGCCCCACTGCGAGCTCGGCAAGGAGCTTCTTCTTCTTCTCATCGCGCTCTTCCTCGAGCACGACGCGCCTCGATATCACAATGTTGCGGCGCCGCTTGTTGAGCTTGATTATCTTGCATTCGAGCTCCTGGCCGATGAGCTCGTCGAGATCCGGCACCTGCCGTAGCGCAATCTGGGAGCCCGGCAGGAACGCGTCGACGCCCATGAGCTTCACGACGAGACCGCCTTTGATCCGGTGATCTACGCGCGCTTTCGCCGTGAGGCGCTTGTCATAGGCATCCTTGATATCGTCCCAGGCCTTAATGAAATCGGCCTTTTCCTTCGAGAGAACGATGAGACCGTCCTGATTCTCCATCTTCTCCAGATACACGTCGAAGATGTCGCCTTTCTGAACGTTCGCGACGTTGGAGAATTCGATTCGTGGAATCGAGCCTTCGCTCTTGAATCCCACGTTGACGATTACCTCGTTGTCGGACACTTCATAGACGGTGCCCTTCACGATATTGCCTTCCTGAAGCTCCGCGGCCTTTCGGTTAATGTCGCTGAGAATGCTGTCCCAGTCGGCGTTCTTCATATCTTCCCCCGAAAGCTCTTCAGGAGATACCCTCTCGAAAACCTCAAGATATGCCTGATGCTTCAGGTTACCGGCGGCGTCACCACCTTTCTCTTTCGATTCTTCCCCCGCTCCCGCAGGGCCCTGCTGTGCGTTAAGACGCTTCTCTTCTTGCATTAATCGATCTCCTCCTTACAAGTGGAATAGGAACTCTATATGATAGAGGCTGATGCGTGCGATTGCAAGCTGTTTTTGGATCCGCTGACGCTCAGGACGAAAGGCCGTCTGCGACCCCGGCGATCCTCGCAAGAACCGCATCTATGAGCCAATCCGGGGTCGAAGTTCCCGTCGTCAAACCTATCCTGCGCACCCGTTCGAACCAGGCGGAATCGATCTCATCCGCGGATTCGATGAGATGCGTCGGCACATGCGCGTCGATGCATACCTGAAACAGGCTCTTCGTGTTGGAGCTGTTTCTGCCGCCCACAACGATCATGAGATCCACCTTTTTCGCCAGAGCGAGCGTCGCCGCACGGCGCGCCTCCGTCGCCTGGCAGATGGTATCACGGACGCGAAGGTCCCGCACCCTGCCGGAAAGGACTTTTATCACCTTATCGGCGTCGCCGCGCGCGAAGGTCGTTTGAATCACGACGCCGGCCTTATCGATCGGGACGACGGAGGCCGCCTCGACTTCGTCCCTCACTATGATAACGCCCTTTCCGGCATGCCCCGCGATCCCCTGAACCTCGGGGTGATCCCGATCGCCGATGATGATCACCAGCAGCGATTCCTCGCTGTATTGCTTCACAAAGCTCTGGCTTCGCTGCACGAACGGGCATGTCGCGTCCAGAATAAGAATGCCGCGGCGCCGGGCTTCCTGAATCAGGTCCGGATGAACGCCGTGGGCGCGAAGAACGAGAGTTCCGCCCGCCGCGACTTCTTCGAGGGACGCGACGGATCGAACGCCTCTGGCCCGAAGCCGTTCAACTTCCGGAGGATTATGGATAACGTCGCCCAGCGTATAGATCGGCTCGCCTACGCTTGCGAGACCCTGCTCTATGAGCCGCATCGCGCGCTTGACGCCGAAGCAGTAACCAGCGTGGGATGAAGTGAGAATCTCAATTTTCCGTTTCATCTTTCAGCATTCCGATCGCGCTGCGCACCATACCAGTGAGAACGCGGTACGCGTCTCTCCTGTCTCCGGCGGCGCAATCCACGCCGACACGAATTGGAGGACCGATCCGCACGGATAGCCGGCGGCGCCTCGAGAGGCAATGGAGCAGGCGGCTCGTTCCGGATACGTAAACTGGAACGATTGCAACGCCGCTTTTCAGCGCCGTGAAACCGAGTCCAGGCTTGAGATCTCTCAGCTCTTCCGTCCGCGAGCGGGTTCCTTCGGGGAACATGAGAATGGAGCGGCCCGCACCCAGAAGCGCCAGGATGCGTTTCATCGTGCTTCGCTCCATCTCCTCGCGGTCGACCGGAATCGCGTGGTAAATCCTTATGAGCGAGGCAAATGCCCGGTTTCGGAAAAGCTCCTTCTTCGCAAGGAACCATACCTCACGGTCCAAGGCGCAACCCACGACCAGCGGGTCCGAGTACGAGCAGTGGTTGCTCGCGAAGATGTAGTTCTCGCGGCATCGCAAATGCTCCGAACCGAATACCCGCAGGCCGAAAACGACTCTAAAGAATGCTCTCACGAGCCAACGCGATATTCCATAGTAACCGCTCATCGCCGCGAAGGGATTGCGCTCTCCCTTCGATACGGCGAGCGATTCCATTCTCCCCACCTCCCGAATCACTTCCGCCTCGATCAGATCGACCTGAGCTTCTATCGTAAGATGCGACGTATCGACGACAAGCGCGCCAGCGGGCTTGAGGAGCGGGCTCTCGATCCGGCTCGAATCCATCTCATCGCGCGAACGAATGTTCTCCCTTATCTCCGAAGCGTCCTGCTCGATCCCCATGCTCCTGAGCTGTTCCCGACGCCGACTCACGCGCGCTTCCATATCGGCCACGAGAAAGACCCTCACGTTGGCTTGCGGGAATACGACCGTCCCGGTGTCCCTTCCCTCCGCAACTATCCCGCCCCTTTCTCCGATTCGCCGCTGGAGCCGAACCATTTCTTTTCGCACGCCTTCATACCTGCTCACCGGGGATACGAACCGCGAGACCCCGGGCGTTCGGATTTCGGCGTCGACGTTTCTTCCGTCGATAAACAGGGAGGGCTTGCCGTTGACCGTTCGCATCTCGAGGTTCAGGCTAGAGGCCACGGCTGAAACAGCCTCTTCATTCTCCGGATCGATATTGCGCTCCAGAACCGCAAGGGCGACTGCCCTGTACATGGCCCCGGTATCGAGGTACGTCAGGCCCAATTTCGCGGAAAGACGCTCGGCGGTCGTGCTCTTGCCCGATCCAGCAGGTCCGTCGATCGTGAGGATGAATCCCCCCAAGATCGCCCTTGCGCTCTCTGATAGATTCATGGGGTAGCCCCGCAATGCCACAAAATGGCGCAAGGAGCGCTACACAAGCTCCTTGAGAGTCTCGATGAACTTCCTGTTTTCATAAGGAGTGCCGACCGTCACCCGGAAGCTGTCTTCACCGAGGCCGAACGGCTTCATCGGGCGTACTATGATCCCCTTCTGCATGAGCTGTTCGATGATCGCGCTGTTCCCAGGGGGTGGTACGGCGAGAAGAAAATTCGTCTGTGATGGCGGGACGACGAATCCGAGCTTCTGCAGCTCCACTCGTACGAAATCAAGCTCGTCCCTGTTTTCCTTCACCCTCACGCGGATCTTGTCCATGTGCTTGAGCGCCGCCCTCGCCGCGGCCTGCGCGATGCTGTTTACGTTGAACGGTTGCCGAACCTTGTTCAGGCAAGTGACAACGTCCTCGTGCGACAGCGAGTAACCGATCCTCACGCCGGCGAGGGAATGAATCTTCGAGAACGTGCGCAGCACGATGACATTGGGGTGTTTGCTGAGCAGGTCTGGCGTATCGGGGAAATCCGCCGCCGCGACGTATTCATAATAGGCCTCGTCGAATGCAACGAGAACCTCCTTCGGAAGATCCTCGACGAGAAGGTCCACTTCGCTTTTCGACACGTACGTCGAGGTTGGATTGTTCGGATTGCATATGATTACGAGCTTCGTCTCGCGCGTTACAGCCGCGCGCATCGACGGCAAATCGAGACGATAATCCTTAAGCGGCACTTGGACCGACTTCACGCCGGCCAGCTGGCTCACTATCGGATAAACCTGGAAGCTGGGCCAAGCATATACGATCTCGTCGCTTCCGCCCACGAATGCCCTAACCAGCAGATCGAGTATTTCGTTCGATCCATTGCCGATGAATATCTGATTCGGGTTCACGCCGTGGTGTTTTGCAAGCTCGATACAGAGGTTGTAGCATCCGGAATCTGGATAGCGATTGATCTCGGAGAGCTCCTCGATAATCGCCTGGCGGGCCTCTTCGATCGGTTCGTACGGATTTTCATTCGATGCAAGCTTGATTATCTCGCCTTGAATGTTGCGCTCGCGGCGCAGCTCTTCGATCGGTTTGCCCGGCACGTAAGGCTTCACGTTCTTCAGATGAGGCTGCATCAAGTCAACTATGGACATGTCTGTTGATCCTCCCCTTGTCGTATCAACCCTGCGAGCTCGCGCAGCCTCCGCTCCTCAAACTCGGTGAGGGGCCGAATGGCTCCCGGCGCAACATCCTCGAAAGCAAGGTCGCCGAGCGCAACGCGAGCCAGCGCCAGGGTTTTGTGCCCGAACATCGCGAACATCCCTCTGATCTGGCGTTTCCTTCCCTCCATCAAACGAATCTGAAGGGTCGTCGTTCCTCGTCCCCGCTCAAGAATCCTCGCCGAGCATGGCCTCGTCAAATACCCTGCCAGCTCGACGCCGCTCGAAATTCTCGCCGCCGTTTCGTCGGCCACGTTGCCTTCAACCTTCAGTGCATAGGTCTTCTCGATCTTGAAACGCGGGTGCGTAAGACGATACGCGAGATCGCCGTCGTTCGTCAGAATCAGAATGCCCGAAGTATCGTAATCCAGCCTTCCCACGGGAAAAATGCGCTCCGTGATCCCGTTTTCTCTGGCGACGTCGATTACCGTTCTCCGGTTGAAGGAATCGCTCGCCGTGCTCAAGACGCCGATCGGCTTATTCAGAACGAACACCCTCGTTGCGGCGCCGCGCTCGACTGGGCGCCCGTTCACGGCTACAGAGTCTGCGTCCGGATCGACGGTCGCCGCCAGTTTAGTGAGCACGTTCCCGTTGACCGCGACGAGCCCTTGCCTGATCAGATCCTCACATTTCCTCCGCGATCCGAAGCCGGCGGAAGCGAGATATCGATTGATCCTGACTTTCGCGCTCATTGCCCATTCGTCTGCGGCGTGTTGTTCTCTCCTTGAGCGGAACCGGGCGGCGGAACGAGCGGCTTCTCGACCGCGGTATCCATTGCGAATTTGCGCTCCAGATCCTCTATGCTCGGCAGATCCCTGAAATCCTTGAGGCCGAGATACTCCAGGAATTTCTTCGTCGTTGAATAAAAAAACGGCTTTCCGATGCCTTCGCCCCTGCCGCTGATCGATATAAGCTCGCGTTCGATCAGCGTCGCGAGAACACCTTCACAGTTGACACCTCGAATCGCCTCGATCTGCATGCGTCCTATCGGCTGCTTGTATGCGATAATGGCTAGCGTCTCGAGCGCGGGCTGAGTGAGCTTCGCCTTCTTTCTTCCCTTGAAAAGGCGGGAGATCGTCCCGGAGAATTCCGGAAGCGTCGCGAGCTGGTACCCTCCCGCCACCTCGACGATCGTATAGCTCCTTGCCGATTCCGTGTAAAACGCCGAGAGAGCGCCTATGGCGGAAAGGACCTGCCGGTTTGATGCGGCGTCGACGAGAGAGGCGAGCTTCGCTGCGGAGAGAGGCGTATCGGAAGCGAACAGAAGCGCTTCAATGTCGCGCTCCAGCGATTTGCTATCGTTTTCAAAGCAGGTATCTTCATCCATTCGCTGATCCTTCCGCATCAATATATGAACCCACTCCAGGCTTGTAAAGCCAGATGTCCGCGGCGTGGCCCATCTGCCGGGCGACAAGCTCGCCGAGCTTGATCATCTCGAGCATGGCGAGAAACGTGACTATGATCTCAATCTTGGTGAACTCGCCTGCGAAAAGTTCCGTGAAAAGAACCTCTGATCTTTCCAGGAGCTTTGCGCTGATCATCTCGATCTTCTGTTCGACGGTCACGGAATCGGGGATCACCCGATAGATCGTCTGCTGCTTGATATTCTTCAAGATCCCTTGGAGTGCCTCGAGAAGATCGAAGAGTGTGACATCGGCGGGCTCATTCGACACATCCTCTTCTTCGATCCGGGCGGCGGGCCTCGGAAAGACCCTTCTGCGATCCTCCTCTTTCGTAGCGAAGCAGCTCGCAGCTTCCTTGAATTTCCGGTACTCGAGAAGGTTTTTGATAAGCTCATCCCGAGGATCTGCCTCTTCTTCATCCAAACCCTCATGCCTGGGCAGAAGCATCTGCGATTTGATACGCATGAGGGTGGCAGCCATAACGAAGAACTCCCCCGCCACCTCGAGCTCGAGCTCCTGCATGATTTCGATGTACGCGAGGTATTCACGGGTAATATGGGAAATCGGTATGTCGTAGATATTGATTTTGTCACGCCGAATGAGGTGAAGAAGAAGATCCAGGGGCCCCTCGAATTGCACTAGACGAATCTGGTATGTCATCGAAGGGCCTCCCTGCCCCAACGAGCCGTAACTGGCGAAACGAACGCCGTATGGGTGATTGTTCTCAAGCGCACGATGCTATTGTATGAGTGGCTCCCTGTCAATCCTTTCCTTCAACCGCGGGGATGAAACGTGCGGTGCACCTCCAAGAGATAATCCATGTCGAGCTTCGTGTAGATTTGCGTCGTTGCGATGCTCGAATGGCCGAGGAGCTCCTGCACCACCCTGAGGTCGGCTCCACCCTCGAGAAGATGCGTCGCGAAGGAATGCCGGAGCGTGTGAGGACTGATCCCGTTCGGGAGTCCTGCGAGGGAGGCATATCTTCTTATGAGCTTCCAGAAGCTCACGCGCGAGAGCGGTGTGCCAGCATAATTGAGGAACACGGAGGATGAGATTCGTTTCCCGAGGAGCTGCGGCCGAGACAATTCGAGGTACCGCCCCAGCATCCGTGCGGCGCTTCGCCCATAAGGAACGATTCGCTCCTTGGACCCCTTTCCCCGCATGCGTATGAACCGCCTGTCCGAATCGATATTCTCCAGCTTGAGCGAACAGAGCTCCGACGCCCTGAGCCCCGTCGAATAATCGAGCTCCAGGATCGCCCGGTCTCGAACGCCGAGCACGGTGCCGTCCGGCGACTCGATGAGCCTCTCAACCTCGACCTGCGTCAACACGAAGGGGATCTTCCTGAGCACCTTGGGCGCTGAAAGGGCTTCTATCTCGAGACCGCCAAGAATCCCTGCGCCATATAGAAAGCGGTGGAAGCTCTTGATCGCGCTCAAGGTTCGTGCCCGCGAGGAGGGGCTCTTGTTACTTTCCGACCAGGCAAGAAAGCCGAACGTGGATTCCATGGTCATATCGCTCGGCGAATCTTTGCCTGTATGCCGCAAGTAAGCAAGATATTCCTTTAAGTCGGCCTCGTATGCTCTTATTGTGAGTAGGCTTAGACCCTTTTCTACACGCAGGTGATCGAAGAATCGGCTTGCGACCTCGTCCAGCTCTTTCCCTTGCCGGTTCTTATTCCTTGTGGAGACTCTCATATACCTTCCTTGCCATTCTCTTTCCAATTCCGGGAACGCGGGCAATTTCATCTATGGATGCCGTGATGATCCCTTCCAGATCCCCGAATCGGACAAGGAGCGCGGTCTTCCTGGCAGGCCCGATTCCGGGGACATCGTCCAGCGCCGAGTTCCGCATGTTTCTGCCCCTCAGCTTGCGGTGATATTCTATCGCAAAGCGATGTGCTTCATCCCGCACTCTCTGCAGAAGTCTCAGTGCGCCGCTTCTTCGCACGAGCCTTAGCGGTTCCCGTCTGCCCTCGACATATATCTCCTCATTCTTCTTTGCAAGACCGATGACGGGGATTCCGGTGATGCCGATCTCTGCCATCGCTTCGCTGACCGCTGAAACCTGCCCCATTCCTCCATCGACCATGATCAAGTCGGGGTGCCGTTCCTTTCCTTCGTTCAGGCGGGCGAGACGCCTGGAGAGAACCTCACGCATCATCGCGCAATCGTCTGGCCTCTGAAGCCCCCGTATCTTGAAACGCCGGTAGCCCGCTTTGTATGGAGCCCCACGCTCGAAGGTGACCATCGATGCCACGGCCTCGGCCCCCTGGATGTTCGATATATCGTATGCCTCTATCCTGACCGGGGTGGAGCGTATGCCGAGAGCCTCCTTGAGTTCGCGCAAAACAGGCAGCGATGCTCCCTTGATACGCGCCTCGGAGACAAGGAGGAGACTGGCGTTCCTGCGAGCGAGGTCGAGGAGCGAGCGCTTGTCCCCCTTCCTGGGTGTGGAGATCCTAACACGCCGGCCGGATTTCCCGCTCAGCCACTCGGCCGCGAGTCTCGCGTCGCTCATGGAGCAGGAGATGCGGATGAGCGGAGGAATATCCGTCGCTGAATGATAATAGAGCTCGAAAAACGCGGTGAACACATCCATGTCCTTCTCTGACGCATCAGCCGGGATAAAGAACGATTCCCTTCCGAGGATGGCGCCATCGCGAACCTTTATCACGACCCCGCAGGACATGTCGCTCTCGCGTGAGAGCGCGACGAAATCCTCATCTCCCCCACCGGGAATTGCAGCCCTCTGCCTCTCGAATACCCTATCCAGCGCGTCCATCTGGTCGCGCGCCGCCGCCGCCTCCTCGTATCGCTTTTTCCCGGCAAGGCGCCACATGCTTTCACGGATGGATTCGCCGATTCTCTCGCCTTTCCCTCTCAGAAACAGCCTCACATGCTCGACTATCTCCGCGTATTCTTCCTCGCCGATCGCTCCCGTGCATGGCGCTCGACATCGGCCAATCTGGAAGTTAAGGCACGCACGGCCCGGGAACCTGCCGGGCCGTGCGCCGACGCAATCGCGCAGTGGAAATATGGCCTTGATCGTCCGCATCATGCGGCGCAGCGCGTTCGTGTCGGTATACGGCCCGTAGTATTCGGCGCCGTCTCTCTGCATGCTCCGCACCAGCGTAAGCCTGGGAAAAGGCTCCTTGGTCGTTATTTTGAGATACGGGTATCTCTTGTCATCCTTGAGCCTGATATTGTAGCGTGGGCGGTGCTCCTTGATGAGCGTGCATTCGAGCACAAGGGCCTCGACTTCGGTGTTGGTGGCGATGTACTCCACCGTCTCCGCCCCTCTCATCAAGGCCATAGTTTTCGCATCCAGCGCCGCCCGGTTCTGCATGTAACTCTTTATGCGCACCGACAGCCTTTTCGCCTTCCCGACATAGATAACGCGGCCCTTTTTGTTCTTCATGAAATAGACGCCCGGAGAGTCAGGGAAGCCCGCCGCCTTTTCTTTGAGCCGCCGCGCATGCGCACTTGACATCGAATCACCCTTTGAGTATGTTATCGCTTCACGGAGGTGAAGAATAAATGCCGACCCACAAATCAGCGGAAAAGCGGATGCGCCAGAACGAGCGCAGGCGCCTCGCGAACAAGGCGCGCCGGACTTCCCTGCGGAAAGCGATCAAGTCGTATCGGGAACTCACTGACGGCGAAGCATCGAAAGCGCAGCATCCGCGCATCGAATCGACCATAGACAGAGCGGCCAAGAAGGGAATCATCCACCATAAGAAGGCCTCGCGCCTCAAATCGCGGCTTTCCCGGAAGACAGCCAGCGCTTAGGTCTTGATCCGTTCCATGGTTCTTTCAACGGCCTCTGCAACTGGTATCTCCTCCACCCGTCTGCTCGAGCGGTGAAGGAGTTCCACCATCCCATCCTTGAGCTTCTTCCCGATGGTCAAGCGGTACGGAATCCCGACGAGATCGGCATCCTTGAATTTTATGCCGGGGCTCAGGTCCCTGTCGTCCAGCAGCGTCTCTATGCCGCACCGCTCGAATTCTTCCTCAAGGCGATATGCCGTATCCCTGATCTCCGCGTCATTGCTGTTTACCGGCAGGACGATCAGGGGCATCGGCGCTATTGACTGCGGCCAGACGATTCCATCCTTGTCGTGGAGCTGCTCGATCGCCGCCGCCACCATTCGTGAGATTCCGAAACCGTAGCACCCCATGATAAAGGGATGGCTCTTCCCCGCTTCATCCAGAAATTCCGCGTTCATCGCCCGTGAGTACTTCGTTCCGAGCTTGAAGATATGCCCCACCTCGAGACCGTTGCTCTTGGTCAACGGCGCGCCGCACTTCGGGCAGAGATCCCCCTCCCGCGCCCAAACGAGATCCTCGAATTTGGCGATGGTGAAATCGCGTCCGGCCTTAACGCCTCTCAAGTGCGTATCCGCCTCATTCGCGCCCACGATCATCGAATCGTAGCCCTTCACCAGGTTATCGGCGTACACCGCCGTTTCCGCACTCAGACCGACCGGTCCAGAAAAACCCACGGGCCCGCCCGTTAGACGCTTGATTTCTCCGTCATCCAGAAAGCGCACCTGCTCGCCGTCGAACATCCGTACGAGCTTTATATCGTTCAGCTCGCGATCCCCCGGAATCAAAATCGCGACGTCGCGATCCCCCGCCCGATAGAGAAGGGTTTTCACGACCTCACGCGGCGTCACGGAAAGAAATCCCGACACCTGTTCGACCGTCGTCATGCCGGGCGTGTGAACCCGCTCGAACGCGCCTGCGGATCGGGCGCCGCGCGGCGTCTCGAGTTCGCGGCCGGCCGCTCGTTCGATATTCACGGCGTATCCGCATGAGCAGCTCAGGATCGTCGATTCCCCGCTTCCGGCGAGCACGACGAATTCGTGCGACTCGTCCCCTCCGATGTATCCGGAGTCAGCCTCCACTATGCGGTACGACAAGCCGCATCGCTCGATGATCCTCCGGTATGCGCCCTCCATGGCGCGATAGGTTTCGTCGAGGGATTCGGCGCTCTGATGAAAGCTGTATGCATCCTTCATGATGAATTCGCGCGCCCTAACGACGCCGTAGCGCGGACGGATTTCATCTCTGAACTTGATCAGAATCTGATACAGGCACTGCGGGAGGGTTCGGTAGCTCTTCATATCATCCCGCGCGATCATCGTGATGACTTCCTCATGCGTCGGCCCGAGCGCGAACGTGCGCTGTCGTCCATCCTGGAGCTTGAACAGCTCCGGGCCGAAGCTTCCGAGCCTCCCGGACTCCTCGTAAATCTCGATTGGATGCAACACCGGCATGAGCACTTCCTGGCATCCTATCGCGTCCATCTCCTCTCTCACGATCCCTTCGATCTTCTTGATGACCTTGAATCCAAGCGGCAGGAACGTGTAGACCCCGGACGTCAGCTTGCGAATGAGCCCGGCTCTCAACATCAGGCGGTGGCTTGGAATCTCGGCCTCCGCGGGATTCTCCTTGAACGTCGGTATACAGCTTTTTGACCAGCGCATCGCGCCCTCTTCTTCCTGGATACGAAACCGATTCTCACTCAAATATCGTTAGTATACTACGCAAGGTTCGGAGGGAAGGCAAGTTGGAAGTGCGGTCCGAATGGGGATCTGAATGCGCCCTAGAAATTGAAGCCAATGAAGAAATCGGCGCGAATATCGTTGTCGACTTTCTTGAAATCGGTAACCCGGCTGAAGTTCACCCTGATGACCGGCAGATATCCCAGGTTCATCTCGATCCCGGTTCCAAAACTCCCGCGCCAGTTCGAATCGTAGATGAACCCATCTACCCTGCCCGCGTCGACGAACAGCGAGCCGCGGAACAGAGGAAACTCTATCAATCCGACTGGGAATTTCAGCACGAATCGATCGATGAGCGGAAATCGCAGCTCCCCATTGAGAAGAAGCGTTCGCTTGCCGGCGAACTGCCGGAACTCGTATCCGTGTAGATCCCAAGAACCACCCAGGTAGAAGAGCTGGAGGTCGCTCCCCCACGCGTTGCGGCTCACAAATCGCTGCGCGAACACTATGCGGTTGGTGACCGTGATGTAGTTTCGCACGTCGACTTGCAGGGTTGTGCTCTCGTAGCGGTTTCCCTCGAGATCCATCGTCTTGCCGAGAGCTACGTTCAGGCGCCTTCCATTGAGCGGACCCCCGACGTACCAAACGATGTTATCGGCGGTGAACGATAAGTAATTCGACAACAGCCAGCTGGCTCCTTCGTTCAGACCGAGGTAGGTGACATCGTCGTCGCGTTCCAGTTTCTTGATGACCGTCGTCAGCTCGACTCGATTGAACGCCGAAAACGGATATATGAGCCCGCCCATAATCCCGTATCGCCGCTCGTATCTCAGCAGGTCGTACGAGTTCCCGACATAGCTCGCAAGGTGAAAGGCGCCGATCGCGTAATTGAGCCTGTGCGAGAGATTGACGTATGTGACGGCCGCGTTTATCTGCTTCCAGAAGGAGTCGAAGTTGTTTGATGCGCTCCCGAGCAAAGCAGCGATCTCGTGATTGCCGAGCATGTCGGTGAAAAATATCTGCGCACCGCCTCCCGTGTCGCCGTAATCGGGATCCACCGAAAAGGTCGCCCCGATAAGATCGATCCCGAACTTCTCCCTGTACTCCTTCTCCGCGATCCTGACCCCGCTGTCCGGAAGCGTCGGTTCCCATTGGCCCGTTGCGCAGGCAAAAGGTGCCATCTCGACGGTCGGAGCTTCCTGCTTCAACGACGCACGGTAGCATCGGTAAGCACCGCCGCTGTATCCCGCGCAGACGAAGGATCTTCCGCTATCGCATGGGCAGGGACAGAAGGCGCCGCCCAGAACGGCGGTCTGCCGCGTGAGAGCACCATCCCGCATTACATAGATATCTGGTGCGCCCTCCCGATCCGACGAGAAGATGATGCCGTCCCCTTTCGGCAGCCAGCGCGGATCGATGTCGCGCGTTTCGCCTCCGCTCAGAGGCACGATTTCGCGCGTCTCGGTATCGATTGTGCATAACGAATAGTAATCCGCACGATTCCCGCTGCAGCGGTCCGAGCTGAACACGAGGAGGTTTTTCGATGGGTGCCAATCGGGGCTCACATCGTCGTAGTAAGCATCGGTGAGGCGCTCGTAGGAGTCGCTCGCGAGATCGTAAACGAAGAGGTCCGATTTTCCGAAACCATCCATGGCCGAGAAGGCGACTGAGCGTCCATCGGGAGAAAGCGTCGGTGAGCTCAGCACTCGAGCGACCGGAATGGAGAATTTCTTGATAATGCGCCTGCGCGCCACA
>JAQTVX010000126.1 GCA_028706585.1 Candidatus Krumholzibacteriia bacterium
ACATCCAGTTCATCGCCGGCAAGGAGAGCACGCAGGAGGAGTTCTTCTTCACCTTCAACACGCTCCACAACGCGAACAAGCAGATCGTCGTGACGAGCGACCGCCCGCCGAAGGACATCACGACCCTCGAAGAGCGCCTTCGCTCGCGCTTCGAGTGGGGCCTCATCGTGGACATTCAGCCCCCCGACATAGAAACACGCATCGCCATACTCCGGAAGAAGGTCGAGAAGGAGCAGATGCAGATCCCGGACGACGTGATTCAGCTCGTGGCCGAGAACTCCAAGAGCAACATCCGCGAGCTCGAAGGCTCCCTCATCAAGCTCCTCGCGTGCTCGAGCCTCACGTGCCGCGAGATCAACGTGGATATGGCGCGCGACGTGCTGCGCGACTTCGTCAAGGACTCGGCGCCGAGGAAAGTCGGCATCCAGGCCATCCAGAAGGCGGTCGCCCAGCACTTCGGCATTCCCCTCGACAGCCTCAGGGCGAAGACGAGGATCTCCAAAGTCGTTCAGGCGCGGCAGGCCAGCATATACCTCGCCCGCGTCATGACCGATCTGTCCCTCGCGGAGATCGGCCGCAAGACCGGAGGGCGGGACCACAGCACGGTCCTGTACGCCTTCAACAAGGTGAATGACGGCATAGAGCGTGACCCCGATCTCAAGAGAAAGATCCTGGCGATCCGCGAGGAGCTCTTGGTGTGATGCGCTGTGGGAATCCGGACGCTTCCCACAATTTCCTCCACACCCGGGTGGATATCGAGGCCGGGCGCCCGGAAAGGGACCGGAAAGTGGATAGAAATCGGGATATGAACCGTTCAATCAACAGAGATGGTCGCATGAATAATGAGACTGGTATTGGACATCTTTCTTCTTTCAACATATGCACAGGTTCTACTCCTTCTACTGAGTATTTCTTTTATTATACAGGAGGAGAGAATATACGGACGCGCCGTTCGGGGGAAGAGCGGCTTATTTTTTCTTGAAGACCATATTCATATAGCGTATGATGGCGTTTCAATTCTGGAATCAATAGGACTTCGATAGATCCATTCAGTTCCATGGCAGGAGGTAGCGGTGTGAAGGTCAGTGTCCCGCTTGGCGAATTGAGCCACAAGATGAATGCTATTTCGAGCGTCGTTCCCGGCAAGACGACGATGCCGATTCTTTCCACGGTTCTCATGAGCGCCGATAAGGAAATATTCAGCATATCGGCCACAGACCTCGATATATCCGTCACCTCAAGGGTAAATGGCGCCATAACGGAAGAGGGCAGAATAGCCGTCCCGGCGAAGAAACTCGCCGAGATAGTGAAATCGCTCTCCGGGGATGAGGTTGTTCTCGAGAGCAAGGAAGACAAGCTAACGCTCTCCTGCGGCAAGAGCAGGTTCGTGGTCAACGCGCGGAGCGCGGAGGATTTTCCCAAGATCCCGAAACAGGAGAGCAAGACGTCATTTGCCATAGACCCGGAGATCATCGGCGAGCTCGCACAGAAGACCGTGTATTCCGTATCCACGGATTTGACCCGGCCCGCCCTGTGCGGCGTGCTGTGGGAGGTAGACCGCAAGGGTATCGCGATGGTGTCCACCGACGGGCATAGGCTGGCCAAGGTCGAGATCGCCATGGATCTCCCCGATGCGCACAAAACGGACGTGATCGTTCCCGCGAAGGCGTTGGGCACGATGCGCACGTATGCCGAGGGCGAGAAAGAAGTGCGGGTTTCCATCGGGGAGAACAGCATCAGCTTCGACATGAAGGAGACGACGATCTATTCGCGGCTCCTCGAGGGGCCATTCCCCAACTACCAGCGGGTCATTCCGGCGAAGAACGAGAAGGAGCTCGTTGTGTCCCGCTCGGCGCTCGCGGAGGCGACGAAGCGCGTTTCGATCCTCTCCGATTCCCTCACGCGGCAGGTCGTATTCTCGATAGCCAAGAACAAGCTCACGCTCAACGTCAGCACGCAGGAGCTCGGAGAGGCACGAGAAGAGATCGAGGCGTCGTTCTCGGGAGAACCCATGGAAGTGGGCTACAACGCGAACTACGTGCTCGACCTCCTTCGCACGATCGATGCCGAGGAGATCGTGTTTCTCCTCGACCGGCCCGACAACGCAGCTCTGGTAAAGCCGGCGAGCGACGGCGGAAATCTCAAGCAGCTCTGCATCATCATGCCCCTGAGGATCGGCTGACCGAAGGTGGCGGCGGGGCGGGGGGTGACGGCGGGTGATCATCCGGGGCGTTGACATTACCAATTTTCGCAACATCGCGCGTGCGACGATTGCCTTTTCGCCATCCTTCAATCTCATCGAGGGACGTAACGCTCAGGGCAAGACCAATCTGCTCGAGGCGATCTACCTTTTCTGCCTCGGCAGGTCCTTCAGGACGCGGAGCCTCGACGAGGCGGTGCGCTTCGGCGAGGAGTATTTCTTCGTGAAGATCGCGGGAACGAGCGATTCGGGCGTCGACTTCGAGATGGAGGCGGCTTACGAGCGCGAGGGAAGGGCGAGGGTATCCATCAACGGAAAGAGGGCGGCCGGATTCGCGGACGCCGTCGGCGTAATCCCGGGGGTGATATTCGTCCCGGAGGACATTCTCCTCGCCTCGGGTCCCCCTGCCGGTCGGCGGGCGTATCTGGACTATACGGCCGCCCAGATATCCCTCATGTTTCTCCGCGACATCAAGGAATACCGGCTCGTGCTGCGGCAGCGGAACGCCCTGCTCGAACGCGCGGCGAGGGATTGCGCTCAACCCGAGGGGATCGAGGCCTGGGACGAGGCGGTGGCCGCGAAGGGCGCGGCGATCGTGAGGATGCGCCTCGAGACGATAGGCGAGATCGCCCGCAGGGCGGAGAAGTTCTTCGGCGAGATCGTGGGAGAGCCGGGCGGATTTCGCATGGAGTACGCCTGCTCGTTCAGCCCGACGCTCAAGGAGCCCGAAACCGAGCTCCGCGAGGCTCTGGCGCGGGCTCGTGAGGCGGAGCGCCGGAGAGGCTATACGATGGCGGGCCCCCACTACGACGACGTCCGGATTTTCCTCGAGGGGGCGGAGCTCAGGAGATACGGGTCGCAGGGCCGCAAGCGCCTCGCCGCCCTCGTCCTCAAGCTCGCCCAGGCGCTCGCCATTCTCGAGCGGCGCGGGGAAAGACCGGTGGTCATGCTGGACGACATTTTCTCCGAGCTCGACCGGGACACGGCCGCTCGCGTGCGGGAGCACCTCACCGGCGGCTACCAGAGCTTCATCACGACTCCGCGGGCGAACGAGCCCGGAGTACCTGGCGACGCCGCCGCGCGGTTTGCGATCGAGGCGGGGAGCGTATCGCCCATCGCGTAGGGTGAAAATTGCGCCGGAAAGAGCCCAAATTCCTGTTTCTTTTTGAGCGGGTTCTTAATAAAATCATATATCCGCAGGGAGGTACGCTTCAACCGTGGGAACAAAATCGTCGGCGCGGATCGGAGACATTCTTCCCCGCGTGCTCGAGCTCATGGGGCTCAACGACAGGTTCGAGGAAGCGAAGCTCATGCGGGAATGGGCCGAGGTGGTCGGGCCTGTCGTCGCGAACAAAAGCCGCCCGCGGGTGCTGAGAGACGGCATCCTCTACATAGAAGTCGAGAACAGCGTCTGGATGCAGGAACTGTGGTTCCACCAGAAACAGATAGTTGAACGGATCAAGAAGGATTATCCGAAGGTGGAAATCAAGGGAATCCGCCTCGAGGTGGAAAGGGAGAGCAGATAGCGAATGAGCAGCCAGGAATACACCGCAAAAGGGATACAGGTTCTCAAGGGGCTCGACGCGGTGCGCAAGCGCCCGGCGATGTACATCGGGTCGACCGACATCCACGGCCTTCACCACATGATATACGAGGTTGTGGACAACTCGATCGACGAGGCTATGGCGGGGGACTGCGACCGGATCGACATCTCGATCCAGGCGAGCGGGTCCGTAACGGTGATCGATAACGGCCGCGGCATTCCGGTGGATATTCATCCGACGCAGAAACGCCCTGCGGTCGAGGTCGTCCTCACGATGCTGCACGCGGGGGGCAAGTTCGACCACAAGAGCTACAAGGTTTCGGGCGGGCTCCACGGCGTAGGCGTCTCCGTCGTGAACGCGCTCTCCGAGTGGCTCGAGGTGGAGATCTGGCGCGACGGAAAGGCCTACACGCAGAGATACGAGCGCGGCAATCCGGTGTGCGATCTCAAAACGGAGGAGCAGAAGGGCAAGAAGGACCTCCGTGGGACGCGAGTGACCTTCTTCCCCGACAAAGAGATATTCACGACGCTGGACTTCAGCTTCGATACCCTGTCGCAGCGCTTCCGCGAGCTCGCGTTCCTCAACAAAGGGATCGCGATCAACTTCGACGACCAGCGGACGAACAAGAAGCACGAGTTCAAATACTCTGGAGGCATCGTATCGTTCGTCAAGTTCCTCAACCAGAACAAGGACGCGCTCCACACGCCGCCGATCTACATCGAGGACAAGCGCGACGATTACGAGCTGGAGTGCGCCATCCAGTACAACGACGGATACTCGGAGAGCATCTTCGCGTTCGCGAACAACATCAACACGATCGACGGCGGGACGCACCTCATCGGCTTCAAGGCCGGCCTCACGCGGACATTGAACAACTACGCGCAGAAGGCGGGCATGTTCAAGAAGGAGAAAACGGCCCTGACCGGAGACGACATCCGGGAAGGGATCGCGGCCGTCATCAGCGTCAAGCTTCCCGACCCGCAGTTCGAGGGGCAGACGAAGGGTAAGCTCGGCAACAGCGAGATCAAGGGCTACGTCGAGAGCGCCGTCGGGCAGAAGCTCGCCGAGTATCTCGAGGAGCATCCGCCCGTCGCGCGCAAGATCATCGACAAGGCGCTCCAGACGGCCCGCGCGCGCGATGCGGCCCGCAAGGCGCGCGATCTCGTGCGTCGCAAGAGCGCGCTCGAGACGAGCACGCTGCCCGGCAAGCTCGCCGACTGCTCGCTCCAGGATCCGCAGCAGTGCGAGCTCTACCTCGTCGAGGGGGATTCGGCGGGCGGCTCCGCCAAGCAGGGGCGCGACCGCCGCTTCCAGGCGATTCTGCCGCTCCGCGGCAAGATCCTCAACGTGGAGAAGGCCCGCCTCGACAGGGTGCTCTCGAACGAAGAGATCATAACCGTCGTCACGGCGCTCGGCACGGGCGTGGGCGGCGAAGATTTCGACATAACGAAGGCGCGTTACCACAAGCTCATCATCATGACCGACGCAGACGTCGACGGCGCCCACATTCGAACGCTCATTCTGACGCTGCTGTTCCGCTACCTGCCCGAGCTCGTGAAGCAGGGCTTCGTTTACATTGCGCAGCCGCCGCTATACCGGATCAAGAAGGGTCAGGAGGAGCGCTACGCGTACGACGATAAGGAGAAAGACAAGATCCTCAAGGAGGTCGGCGGGAGCCACGGCGTGTACCTGCAGCGCTACAAGGGCCTCGGCGAGATGAACCCCGAGCAGCTCTGGATGACGACGATGGACCCCGAACGGCGCACGATCCGCAAGGTGATGCTCGAGGACGCCGTCGAAGCCGACCATATGTTCACGATCCTCATGGGGGACGCGGTCGAGCCGCGGAAGAACTTCATCGTCGATAACGCCCTCACGGTGAGGAACCTGGATATCTGACATTCAAGGAGCGGTGAATGGACATCAATCGCCAGCGGATCATTCCGGTCTACATAGAAGACGAGATGAAGGACAGCTACCTCGACTACTCGATGAGCGTCATCGTCTCCCGGGCGCTGCCCGACGTGAGGGACGGCCTCAAGCCCGTCCACCGGCGCATTCTTCTCGCGATGAACGACCTCAGCCTCGCCCACAACAAGCCCTACAGGAAATCGGCGAAGCTGACCGGAGACGTCACGGGCAACTATCACCCGCACGGCACGTTGGCCGTATACGACGCGATCGCCCGCCTAGCACAGGATTTCTCGTTGCGCTATCCCCTCGTCGACGGGCAGGGGAACTTCGGCTCGATCGACGGCGATCCGCCCGCGGCCGAGCGGTACACCGAGGTGCGGATGACGGAGATATCCGAGGAGATCCTGGCCGATCTCGAGAAAGAAACGGTCGAGTTCGGCCCCAACTACGACGAGACTCGCCAGATGGCGCTCGTGCTGCCGAGCAAGGTGCCGAACCTGCTCATCAACGGCGCCGCGGGCATTGCGGTCGGCATGGCGACGAATATCCCGCCGCACAACTTCGGAGAGATCGTCGCGGGGCTCAAGCTCCTTCTGGACAAACCCGCGGCCACCGCAGAGGAACTCTCGAAAATCGTCACGGGGCCCGATTTCCCGACAGGCGGTATCATTTACGGGAGGGCAGGGATCCGCGAGGCGTACGCGACCGGCAAAGGGAAGATCACGCTGCGCGCCCGGGCCAATATCGAAACCCAGAAAAGCGGCAAGACCAGCATCATCGTGAACGAGATCCCGTACCAGACCAACAAGGCCTCCATTATCGAGAAGATCGCAGAGCTCGTGCGCGCGGGGAAGCTCGAGGGCATCTCCGACATCCGCGACGAATCGGACAAGGAAGGGATGCGCATCGTCATCGAGCTCAAGAAGGATTCCTATCCGAAGGTCGTCCTCAACCAGCTCTTCGCCC
>JAQTVX010000127.1 GCA_028706585.1 Candidatus Krumholzibacteriia bacterium
GCTGGCCTTTCTGCAGATCTCCCTCGCGATCGAACGACCGATCCCGAAGATATACGTCAGAGCAATCTCGATATGTTTGTTATCGGGTATATCGATACCGACTATACGCGCCACAGAAACACTCCTTTCACGAGCGCCGCGGGGCTACCCGTTAGCCCTGCCGCTGCTTGTGCTTCGGGTTCTTGCAGATCACGCGGAGAACGCCTTTCCGCCGGATGATCTTGCAGTATGGGCAGATCTTCTTGATTGAGCTTCGGACTTTCATGATCATTCATCCTTCATCACTTGTAACGGTACGTTATCCTTCCTCTGGTGAGATCATAGGGGCTCAGCTCGACCGCGACCCTGTCGCCGGGGAGAATACGGATGAAATGCATCCTCATCTTGCCGGAGACGTGCGCGAGGATCGTGTGCTTGTTCTCGAGCTCCACCCTGAACATCGCATTGGGCAATGCCTCGACGACCGTTCCCTCTACCGCTATGCCCTTTTGCTTCGCCATTATCTCCTGTATCGCGCCTTCTTCCCTCCGCGGCTCCGCGAGCCGGAAGCTCCACGAATGCTCCGCGGACTCACCGCGTCATGATCACGGGGCCGTCCTTGGTCACGGCCACCGTATCCTCGAAGTGGGCGGAGAGCTTTCCGTCCACCGTCACGAACGTCCATTTGTCCTTCAACGTCAGGACTTCGCAGCTCCCCTCGTTCACCATGGGCTCGATCGCGAGCACCATTCCATGGACGAGCACCGGCCCCCTTCCGGGAAGACCGAAATTGGGAACCTGTGGGTCTTCGTGCATCTCGCGTCCGATGCCGTGCCCCACGAGCGTCCGAACGACGCTGAATCCGTTCGCCTCCGCGTGCCGCTGGATCTCGTGCGAGACGTCGGAAAGATGATTGCCGACCCTCACCTTGTCAATGCCGCGGTCCAGCGCTTCCCGCGTTACGTCCATGAGCCGCCGGGCTTCACCGCTCACCGCGCCTATCGCGTAGGTTCGCGAGGCATCGGCGTAGTAACCGTTCCGCGCAACGCCGATGTCTATCCCGACGATGTCGCCTTCCTCGAGCACCCGCGGGCCGGGAATCCCGTGAACGACCTGCTCGTTCACCGACGTGCACGTCGACGCGGGATACCCCTGGTATCCCTTGAACGCCGGCACGCCACCCCGGCGGCGGATGAATTCCTCCACCACCCGATCGAGCTCGCCCGTCGTTACACCGGGCCTGAGCAGAGCCTCGATCGTCGCGAAGCACTCGACGAGGATCTCACCGCTTCGCCGGATGAGATCCATCTCCGGCTGGCTCCTGATCGCAATCATTTCAAAACGCGGTTTATCTCCGCGAAAATCTCTTCGATGTCCCCCGCGCCGTTCACGACTACGAGCCCGTCGACCTTGCGGTAGAAGTCGATAATGGGCGCCGTTTCACGCGCGTAAACCTCGAGGCGCGTGCGGACCGTCGCCTCCTCGTCGTCCGGGCGTTTGACGATCGCGGCGCCGCAGGCGTCGCATTTCCCCGGCACCCTGGTCTTGATCGTGTCGAGGTTGTAGACCGCCTTGCACTTCGGGCACACGCGGCGGTTCGCGAGCCTTCGCACGATGAGCTCGGGATCGACGTCGATCACGAGCACGGAGCCGATCTTTTCGCCGCGTTTCTCGAGCATCCGAGAGAGCTCCCCGGCCTGCGCGACCGTCCGGGGGAATCCGTCCATGATCCAGCCCTTGTCCTTGGAGGCGTCCAATGCCTCGCCGATGAGACCGAAGATGATCCCGTCCGGCACGAGGAGCCCGCCCTTCATGAAGCGCTCGGCCTCGAGGCCAAGAGGCGTCTTGCGCGAGACGGCGTCACGCAGCATGTCGCCGGTCGACAGGTGCGCGAGGCCCCTCTCCCGCGCGATGCGCGAAGCCTGGGTCCCCTTGCCGGAGCCCGGAGCTCCCAATATGATTATGTGTTCGAGCGCCACCCTTGCATCCTCCTAGAACCGTCTGCCCTGCAGATGGCCTTTCTTCATGAATCCGTCGTAGTGCCTCATCATGAGATGCGTCTCGATCTGCTGGAGCGTATCGAGCATCACGCCGACCACGATGAGAAGCCCCGTGCCGCCGAAGTAGAAGGGCAGCTTTCCCTTGGTGATCATGACGTCGGGAAGTATCGCGATGAACGCGAGAAAGATGGCGCCCGGAAGCGTCACCCGGGTCAGTATCCTGTCTATGTAATCGCTCGTCCGCTTGCCGGGGCGGATGCCCGGGATGAACCCGCCGTACTTCTGCATGTTCTCGGCGAGATCGACCGGGTTCAGAACGATCGCCGTATAGAAGTACGTGAAGAAAATGATGATGATCGCGTAGAGCGAATTGTAGAGCAGCCCGTTGGGATTGAGCGCAGACGTGATGGCCGCCATGAACGCGTTGTCCTTGAAGAACGCCGCGATCGTGCTCGGGAACATCATGATCGACTGCGCGAAGATGATCGGAATAACGCCGGCGGTGTTGACGCGCAGCGGTATGTACTGCGCCTTGCCGCCGTACACGCGCCGCCCCACGATGCGCTTGGCGTACTGGACCGGTATCCGCCGCTGTCCCTGCGTGATGAGAATGACGCCCGCGATCACGACCACCATGATGACGATCAGGAAAACGAGGCGCATCGGCGTGAGGTTGCCGATCTGCAGCTGGCGCACGGTATCGAGGAACTCGGTCGGGTAGCGCGCGACGATGCCGATCATGATGATCAGCGATATGCCGTTCCCGATGCCGCGTTCGGTGATTTGCTCGCCGAGCCACATGACGAAGATCGTGCCGGCGGTCATCGTGATGACGGTTATGAGCCTGAAGAAAAGGCCCGGGTTCGGCACGACGCCCTGCGTCATGTTCTCGAGGAAGAAGGCGATACCGATCGACTGGATGATCGACAGGCCCACCGTTCCGTAGCGGGTGTACTGCGTGATCTTCTTCCGCCCTTCCTCCCCCTCCTTCGCGAGCTTCTCGAAGTACGGTATGACGGCCTGGAGGAGCTGGATGATGATCGACGCGCTGATGTACGGCATGATGCCGAGCGCGAAGATCGTCACGCGGTGGAAGTTGCCCCCGGCGAAAAGGTCGTACAGGGCGAAGATCGTTCCCTGCTGAGTCGCGAGATAAGCCTTCAACGCCGCCGGGTTCACGCCCGGGGTCGTGATGTGGCCGCCGATCCGGTAGATGAGGAGGAGCCCCATCGTGAAGAGGAGGCGCCTCTTGAGCTCCGGTATGCTGAACATATCCTGGATCTTTTTGAACATTAGCGCTTCTCCACATTCTCAAGCCCGGGCGCCTTTTTCCCGGAGAGGAGATGAATCGTGCCCCCAGCCTTCCGGATCGCGTCGGCCGCCGTCCGGCTCACCGCATCGACCTCGACATCGAGCGCCACTTTGAGCTCGCCGCGCCCGAGGATCTTCACGAGACCCGACGCCTTGCGCACGAGACCCGCTTCGAGGAGAGTGCCGCGGTTGACCTTCGCGCCCGCCGCGAACGCCCCCAGGGAATCGAGATTCACGACCTGATAGTAAGTCTTGAAATTGTTCACGAATCCCCGCTTCGGCACGCGCCGCTGCAACGGCATCTGGCCGCCTTCGAACCACGCGGGGATGCTTCCGCCCGAACGCGCCTTCTGTCCCTTGCAGCCGCGCGTCGAGTATCTTCCGTGCCCGGAGCCGGGGCCGCATCCGACTCGCTTGTTCTTCTTGGTGGCGCCCCTGGCGGGCTTGAGTTCGCTCAGCTTCATTGCGTCTAGCTCCTTGTCGTTCCCTTATCGATGACGGTGTATCCCAATCCCTTTTTCCGCCGGACCACGGCGTCCTTCTCATCGATCTCTTCCCACGTCACGAGGTGCTGCACCTTGTGGATCATCCCCCGGATCTGCGGCGTGTCCTTCTTGTACAGCGTCCGGTAGTTCCTCTTGAAGCCGAGGGACTCCATGACAGGCCGGTGCTTGTCGTAGAGGGAATTGATGGTGCTCTTGATCTGCGTTATCTTCAGCATCTTCGCCATATCGTTTCCTCGCTATCCGTCTTCGCCCCGACGAGCGCTTACTCGGCCGCTTTCTCTTCGGTCCTGCCGAAGAGCTTGGTGACCGAGATGCCGCGGCGATTGGCCACGTCGCGCGCGCTTTTGATGCTCTTGAGCCCCGTCATGGTCGCCTTGACCATGTTATGCGGATTGTTCGATCCAAGCGACTTCGTGAGAATGTCCTTCACGCCAGCCACCTCGAGAACGGCCCGAACGGCGCCGCCGGCGATAACGCCGGTACCGGGCGAGGCCGGCTTCAGCAGCACCTTGGACGCGCCGAATATCCCCATCACCTGGTACGGGATCGTTCCCTTCTGCATCGGGATGTGGAACATGCTCTTCTTGGCCGCTTCCGTCGCCTTGCGTATGGCGTCCGAGATTTCGTTCGCCTTGCCGAGTCCGATCCCCACCTTGCCCATGCCGTCGCCGACGGCGACCAGGGCATTGAAGCTGAACCGGCGGCCTCCCTTGACCACCTTGGCGACGCGGTTGATATGAATCGTCTGCTCCAGGAACTCGGGAGCGAGCTCGTTGGTCCCTTCGCGCGGCCCGCGGGAATCTCTCGGCCCGCGGCGTCCTCCCGAATCCCTCGAATCTCTCGAATCCCTCGGTCCTCTCGTGTTTCTGCTTTCTGGTTCGTTCACCTGTACACCCCCACGGGCGAGTTATCGTGCCTCGAAGCGGGCACGTGTGTTTCTAGAACTCCAGTCCGCCTTCCCTGGCAGCCTTGGCCAAGGCGGCGACTCTTCCATGATAGAGATATCCGCCGCGATCGAACGCGACAGCCTTGATTCCCTTCGCGAGCGCGACGGCGGCGATCGCCTTTCCGACGGCGATCGAACGCCTCATCTTCAGGCTCAACGGACGAGCCGGCTTCTTCCCACCCTTGCCTCCCTTGCCGTCCTTCCCCTTTTCCCCCTTCTCGCCCTTCTCCGGCTTGTCAGAGGCGTTCTCGGCGACCTTCTCGACGGCCTCCTGCACGGGCTGAAGGTCCAGCTTGAGGCTGGACGCCTGGGCCAGCGTGGTCCCCGAGCTGTCGTCAATGATCTGCGCATAAATGTGGTTGAGGCTTCTGAACACGCACAGCCGCGGCCGAGCCGGCGTTCCGTGCACCTTGTTCCGAACGCGCTCGTGCCGTCTCAACCTGCTGTGTCTCATCTCCTGATGAATGTCTCTTTTCACCTGTCCAAACTCCCGGCTAGTATCATCGCCTCGTTAGCGGCGCGCCGATTCCATCAACCGCGCCTACGCCGCACGTCTCACTCTAGAAACCGGTGCCGACCGCAGTCTTACCGGCCTTGTGCTTGACCACCTCGCCCGCGTAGCGGATCCCTTTTCCCTTGTACGGCTCGGGCGGTCTGAACTTGCGAATCTCGGCGGCCGTCTGGCCGATCTTCTCCTTGTCGATCCCGGAGATCGTGATCTTCTTCGGATCGGGAACCTCGATCTTGACACCCTCGCGCGGCTCGTAGCGCACCAGGTGCGCCAATCCGAGGCTCAGCACGAGAGTCTTTCCCTTGAGCTCGGCGCGGTACTCGACGCCTTCGATCTCGAGCTTCTTCTCGTACCCCTGAGTAACGCCGTGCACCATGTTCGCGATGAGGGTCCTCGTGAGGCCGTGGAGCGACCTGTGGAGCTTCGAATCGCTCGGGCGCTTCACCGTTGCCATGCCATCCCCGATCTCGACGATCATGTCGGGATGAAGCGCACGCGTGAGCTCGCCTTTGGGTCCCTTGACCGTGATCACGTTGCCTCTCATCTCGGCATTGATGCCGTCCGGTATCGGCACCGGATATTTTCCCACTCGTGACATATGAACCTTCTACCTCCGTCGCTTCCCGGACAATGTCCCGGGAGCGCTACCGCCGCCGCGCGCCGGCGCGAGCGGCTACCAGATATGGCAGAGAACCTCTCCCCCAACGCCGAGGGCGCGGCACTCCTTGTCGGTCATAAGCCCCTTCGACGTCGAGATGATCGCGATGCCGAACCCGCCCATGACGCGCGGAATCTTGTCCTTCGGTACGTACACGCGGCGGCTCGTGAGGCTCACTCGCTTCATTCCCTCGATCGCGCAGACGCGCTGCTCGTCGTATTTGTAATACACCCTGAGCAGCCCCTGCTTGTTGTCGTCGATGTACTTCACGTTCTTCACGTATCCGCTGTCGATCAGAATCTTGGCGATCCGCGCCTTGACGCGGGAGGCCGGAATATCGACGTACGTCTTCTTCGCCTTTTTGCCGTTGCGCAGCCGGACGATCATGTCGGCTATCGGATCGGTTACCATTTCGCCATCACCTCAAATTTCTTACGACTCGTCATTGCGCCGTGAAGCTACCAGCTCGCCTTGACCACGCCCGGGATCTTCCCCTCGAGGGCGAGCTCGCGGAAACAGATGCGACACATCCCGAACTTGCGGAGATACGCCCGCGGGCGCCCGCACCTGCTGCACCGGAAGTATGCGCGCACCTTGAACTTCGGCGGTCTTTTCGATTTTGCGATCAAGCACTTCTTTGCCACTGATTCTCCCTTTCAACCTTTCAGCTCTGGCGGAGCG
>JAQTVX010000128.1 GCA_028706585.1 Candidatus Krumholzibacteriia bacterium
CTCCGGATCCTGCCGATAGAGAGCTTCCAACCCTTGAGGGTCATCCAGAAGCTGGAGTATGCGGACGGTGGTTGATTTCATCGCCATGAGGTTAGCGGAATGCCGCCAGACTCGGCAAGAGCAAAGGCAGGGGCGATCGCTAACGAACCGTTCGATCTTATCTGACCTGCCCCCGCTCTTTTTGCCACTCTGAGAGTTAGACTGCTCGCTCAAGTTGAGGTGGCTCTTTTGCCTTCGGTGCCGGCGGTCGGTATCCCAGAGCGCCGTGTGGATGAACCCGATTCATCATGGAGCTTTCCATTGAACGACTCGTTGTATCCGTTCTCCCAAGAGCTGCTGGGTGGAATCTTGATGTAGCAGGGAGGGCTCGCGGCGTCCCCCTGCTTCGATCTACTGATGAATGCTCGGTTCGACTGATCCCCTCACGTGGCGCCATATCGGCGCTCTGTTGGGTCGCCTGCCTGGCAGGGACTCGGCGATGCCGTCGGTGACGGCCACCGATACCTGTGGACTTACTATCGTATCGCGGCTATCATGAAATGCGACAATAGCATTTCCTATCGATGAGAGATGCGGCCTGATGGACGCTCCGAAATTGCATCGCAGATTCCTGTTCAGTGAAATCCATCACAATGCCGAGAAACTTGGACCCAATGGTGATGCAAGGATAGTGATTGGAAACAGGTATCCTCATAGGCTACTTCGCACAACGAGCTGAGGCTCGCAGGGCCTTCAGGGAGGTCCAGCGGAGGGGTTTCCGTCGCGCCGCGCTCGCGAGCAAGACCGCGGGTGGAAATATCCACATACAGGACCCCTTCCTGTGGCGTCGGGCTGTCGTAGCCGCCATGGCTTTCATTCTGTTCGGAGCACTCGCCGGAGCCGTCTCCATGAGCCTTCATTGGCCGGGGCCGATTCCGGGCGGAGTTCTTGTTGCCATGATCCCGGGCCTTCTTGGCGGATTTGCCGGGATATTCTTCGGCGCCGCGTGGATGCGACGATCGCGGTACGGCGTGGAACGAAGGCTGATCGAGGATCGCGCGCGATCGCTAGTATCCGAAGAGACCGTCCTGATTCTCCAGACGCCGATCGAAACATTGCGTTTCCCGGTAGCGGTGCTGCGAGCAAGCGGCGAGATCCCGCCCGCGATATTCGTCCTGCATCCGAAGCGAGAGAGTCTCGTCGGAGAGGTAGAGAGCCTGGCGAGTCCACTCTCGGCGGCGCAGATTCAGGAGCATGCCGAGCGCTTCGCCAATGACCAACGGGTGGACCCGCATCCCCGGCGGAATATCGAGCTGCTAAAGCGGCTCGAACGGACTCGGGAGTGGATCCATTTGGCATGCCTGGATCTGTCCGAAGCGAGTCGACTGGGACAGAGTACGCCTCCAACGGCCGAGTGGCTCCTCGACAATGAGTACATCATCGATAGCAACACTCGCGAAGCGTTGATGAACCTTCCCCGGCGCTATTACCAGGAGCTGCCGTCGCTCACCAACGAGCCTTGCCGGGGGTTTCCGCGCATTTATGGGCTGGCGAGGGAACTCGTCTCCCATGCGGACTTGCGCCTGGACCGGGAGAACATCCTCGATTTTGTCGAGGCCTATCAATCCGTCGGCGCGTTGTCGATCGGCGAGCTCTGGGCTGTCCCCCAGATGCTGCGCGCGGCATTGATCGAGAGCATCTTGAGTATCGCCGAAAGAGCCCTGACGGAGCTTCGAGAGCGTGAGATCGCGGACCTCTGGGCGAACAGGCTTATCGCCGCCAATCGGCGGGATCCCAACCATCTCTTCTCGGTCCTTGCCGAGCTTGCAGAAACGCAGCGCATTCCGAGCCTTCATTTCGCCTCTCAATTGATCGATAACCTCTACGACCAAGAAGCCGCGCTCGTGCCGGTCCAGGGCTGGCTCGAGCGCACGCTCCGGAATTCCCTGAACGATCTCAGCCTCCGCGAGCAAAACCGTCAGACGAAGGATCAGATATCGATCGGGAATGCATTCACCAGTCTGCGACAGCTCGCTCTGTTGGATTGGAGAAAGATATTCGAGGAGCTGAGCCGGGTGGAGCGGCTGCTTCGGCTTGATCCGTCGGGCGTCTATCCCCGGATGGATTTCGATACACGCGATCGTTATCGTCGCTCCGTTGAAGAGCTCGCCCGCAGGTCCGGCCAGACGGAAGAGCGAGTCGCCCAACGTGTCATCGAACTGGCTGCGCGCGCCGCCCATGACGCGGCGAAAGATGAACGACGGATCCATATCGGGACGTATCTGATTGGTGAGGGAAGGCGAGAGTTGGCGCAGCTCATAGGATGCCGCGAGGCGCTCCGGTTCCGCACCGTGCAATGGGTCTGCCGCCGTCATTCCGCGGTGTACTTTCTTTGGATAGGCTTTTTCACCGCGGCGTTCATCTCCCTGATCGTTATGCTCGGCCTGGGAGAACAGACGCCCTGGATCAGGCTCTTGATGATTCTCCTCATTTTGATTCCCGCCAGCCAGCTTTCGCTCGAGGTGGTGAACTACCTGATCACTCGGTCGCTTCCGCCGCGCACTCTTCCGAAGATGGATTTCGAAAAATCCGGCATTCCAGATGAATGTCGCACGCTCGTCGTTGTCCCCATGCTGCTCGAGGACGCGCAGACGATCAGGGACGAGGCGGACAAGCTCGAAATCCGCTATCTCGCCAATAAGGAAGACAATCTACTCTTCGGCCTCTTCTCGGATTATACGGATTCGAAACAGGCCCACGGCGAAGAGGACGAGCTTCTGCTCCAGGCGGCGACAGAGGGCATCGTAGCTCTCAATCACCGGTACGGCGGCGAGCGTTTTTTTCTTTTTCATCGAGAGCGGACGTGGAGCGAATCGGAACAGAGATTCATAGGATGGGAGCGCAAACGCGGGAAGCTGGAAGAGCTCAATCGCCTGATCGATGGAACGCGAAGCGAGGATGCCGAGCGGTTGGTATATGTCGGCAACCCGGATCATCTGTCGGACGTGAGGTTCGTCATCACGCTCGACAGCGACACGCAGCTGCCACACGACACCGCCCGCAGGATGATCGAGACCCTGGCGCACCCTCTCAACCGGCCGCGCCTTGATGGCGAAGGCAATATTCTGGCAGGCTCCTATACGATCATTCAGCCGCGCGTGAGCCCCTCCCTGCCGAGCACGAGCGCCACGCCGTTCAGCCGTCTCTTCTCGGACCCGGTGGGAATCGATCCCTATACCAGGGCCGTTTCCGACGTCAATCAGGATCTCTCCGGTGAAGGCTCCTACCACGGCAAAGGCATATATGATGTGCGCCACTTCAGTCGAGTCCTTTCCGGCAGGTTTCCCGAAGAGGCATTGTTGAGTCATGATTTGATCGAAGGCGCGCACGTTCGAGTCGGCCTTGCCAGCGATATCGAGCTCTATGATGAATTCCCGCAGGATTACCCCAGCTACACCGGCCGGCAGCATCGTTGGATTCGCGGTGATTGGCAGATAGCGGATTGGATTTCACCGCGCGTTCCCCGGCCCGGAGGGCAGCGGGGACCAAACCCGCTCTCCTGGTTCGATCGCTGGAAGGTCTTCGACAACCTGCGCCGGAGCCTGATACCCGCAACCAGCCTGGCATTGCTCATAGCCTCGTGGTTGATCTCCTCCCGGATGGTTTGGATATCCACCCTGGTGGTTGCGATGCAGATGCTCTTCCACCCGTTGGTGCAACCCTTCACGTGGGCGACTACCGCCAAGGGGCCGAAGGTTTTCTCCTTATCAAAAGTGGCGCACGACCTGCTGCGGGCGATCGTCGAAGCCGCGCTGCTTCCGCACCAGGCCTGGCTCGCTCTGGATGCCATTCTGCGGGTCTGGTATCGGCGCCTCGTTTCTCGTCGGGGATTGCTCGAGTGGACATCCGCCCAAGTGACGCATTGGAATGCCCCGGATCGGGTGCGAACGTTCGTAATCTTGCTGGGATTGGCGAGCATTTTCAGCGGAATCGTGGGGTGGACCGTGCAGCGCTGGATGCCGGCGAACCTTTTCGCGGCCGGTCCCTGGCTCGTGTTGTGGTTCCTGTCCCCTTTGATCGGTTGGCTCTTGACCCTTCGACCGCACGTGAGGCCGCAGCAATTTCTGCTTTTTGAAAAGGACATGCGATTTCTGCATGGGGTCGCGCGACGAACCTGGCGCTACTTCTCGGATTTTGTCGGCGATGACACGTCGTGGCTTCCACCCGACAATTACCAGGTCTCCCACAAGAATCAACTGGCAATGCGTACCAGTCCGACCAATATCGGTTTCTGGATGGTCAGCGCGGTAGGTGCGCATGATTTCGGATACCTGACGGTGGATCAAGTCGTAGACGAGCTGACACGCACCATGGAGACGATTCACAAGCTGGAGCGCCATGAGGGCCATCTGCTGAATTGGTACGATATTCAAACCTTGGCCCCTCTCGAACCCCGCTACGTGTCCATGGTGGACAGCGGAAACCTGCTCGGTGCTCTATGGACCTTGGAGCATGGTCTTGATCAGATGATTCGGGGCCCCATTCTGGATGCGAGGGTTTTTGCGGGCCTGCGTGACACCGGTGAAATCCTGAAGCAGACCGCCGAAGAGGAAGGCGTTTCCGATCTGGATACTCGCCTCTTCGACGAGCTGATGCGCGCGTGGGAGGAGCCGCCTGATCGCATCGTCGACGCGCTTCGCCTGTTGCGGCGGATGAAAGGCGGCGTGAGGATTCTCGCCGAGGCGTGGCGTGGGTCCGCCGAGGACAAAGCGGGAACGGCCTACTGGGCCGCTCAGATGGAGAGACAGGTATCGTTCTGGCTCAGCATTGGGGATCGTTATCTCGGGTGGATCGAAATTCTTGGAGAAAAGACCGAAGAGGAGATCGCCCTGCTCGGTCTGGATGTATCGCTCGCATGTCGTGAGAATCTGCATCACGCACCGTCGCTTCTAGATCTCGCCGATGGGAGCATCGGTTGCATTCAGACCCTCCGGTCGATCCGTGAGGCGGCGCCGTCGGCGGAGGGACCTCTCTTCGAATGGATCGATCGCCTCATGGAAGCTCTCGCACGGTCGAAATGGCTGGCCGGTGAAATGTTGGCCAAAGGCGAGCGCCTCATCCAGGATGGACGAGAACTTTCGGAATCGATCAACATGCGCTTTCTCTATGACTCCGAACGCCGGCTTTTTTCGATCGGTTACAACGTCTCGGAAGGACGTTTGGATAGCGCCTACTACGATCTTCTGGCGAGCGAGGCGCGCCTCGGGAGTTTCATCGCCATCGCGCGAGGGGATGTCTCCGTTGAGCATTGGTTCTCCATGAGCCGGCCCTACGGCTCGATCGGCCGGCGCCGCGTGCTGCTCAGCTGGGCAGGGACCATGTTCGAATATCTGATGCCTCTGATTTTCCAACACTCATATGGCAACTCGCTCCTCGACAAAGCGACGAAGGACGCGGTGGCGATCCACATCGCCTACGGCCGCAAGCGTCATGCGCCGTGGGGGATCTCGGAATCCGCCTTTGGAGACCTCGACATCAACAAGACGTATCAGTACAAAGCCTTCGGTGTGCCGGAGCTCGGATTGAAGCGCGGCTTGGAAGAAGAGGTTGTCGTCGCACCCTATGCAACGCTTCTCGCGGTGAACATAGCGCCGAGAGAGAGCGTGCAGAATCTGAGACGACTGGCCAAGCTGGGGCTTCTGAACGACTACGGCTATTACGAAGCGATGGACTTCACCCGGCCGCCGAGTCGCGAGGGCGAGCGCGGGGTGATCGTGAGGGCGTATATGACCCATGATCAGGGAATGGCTTTCCTCTCGCTCGCCAACCTTATCCATGGCAATTCCATCCAGCGCTGTTTCCACGCCGACGCACGCGTTCGTGCAGTAGAGCCGCTGCTTCACGAGCGCATTCCGGTGCTTTCTCCCCTTCACCACATCTCCACGCGGGAGAGAGTGCCGTCGGCCATGGACGTCGGCGAGGTGTCGCCATCGGAGAGCAAATTCGAGACTCCCCACACCGCCACCCCCACGACCCAACTGCTGTGCAATGGTCGCTATTGTTTGATGCTCACGAACAGCGGCGGGGGATACAGCCGGTGGGGCGACCAGGAAATTACCCGCTGGAGGTCGGATCGAACCCGGGATTCGTGGGGAACCTTCTGCTACATCCATGAAACCGAGTCCGATGGATTGTGGTCCAACACGTATCACCCGGTCGGCGGGAAGGTCGAGGCGTATTCCGTCAACTTTGCGCTCGACCGTGCCGTGTTCCGGCGCACCGATAACGGCATTCAAACCGAAACCGAGGTCATCGTCTCGCCGGAAGATGATGTCGAGATTCGGCGGATCACTCTGTTCAACCGATCGATTCGGACGCGCCGCCTTGAGCTCACGAGCTACGTCGAGCTCTCGATGGCGCCGCACAACGCGGACCGGCAGCATCCGGCCTTCAACAAGCTCTTCATCCAGACCGAAGCGATCCCGGCCCCGCAAGCGCTTATCGCCTTCCGGCGAGCCCGGGGTGAAAACGACCCACCGCTGTTCGTGGCCCATTGCCTGACCCGGCAT
>JAQTVX010000129.1 GCA_028706585.1 Candidatus Krumholzibacteriia bacterium
GAGGGCGTCCACCTTCTCTTCCTTTATGACCTGCTTGAGAAGCTCGATCGTCCGGTCCATGTTCTCGACGAGCTTGTCCATGTCGAGCTCGACGTCGTCCATCGCGGCGGCAAGGTCGCTATTCGGAACTTCCTTCATAAGCTTCTGCAGCTTCTCTATCGCCTCGCGGAGATTCTGGTCGTCGATTCTCTCGACCAGCTTCCGGATTTCTTCGATCTTCTCTCCTATTTCCTGCGATGCAGCTCTGTTCTTTTCGATTCCCTCGAGGCTCTCGTCGATCTGGCCCGCGATGTTCCGCATCTTCTCCTGGAGCTCGCGCTGCTTGTCGATGATCGCGCCGCTCTCGCGACGACGCGCCCAATCGAGATCCCCGTCGGCCTTGAGCTCGTCGGAGAGCTTTTTCAACCGCTCACGGATCTCACGGCCGTCGTCGAGAGCGCCCTCCAGATCCTCTCGCCGCTGCGCGTCGGCGTCCTGAATGCCCGCGTAAATCTCGGAGATCGACGGCACGATGAGACTCCGCGTCTCCGTGCGCGCCCTGAGCGGCCCCGTAGCGGTATTGTTGTCCTCCGCTTCGAGATAATAGAGAATCCTGTCCCCCGGAAACACGTTCGCGTCCTCGAGCGACCACGGAAAGAGAGCATCGACCGCCGTGACCGGCCCCGGCGAAGGAAGCGCGACCGGCACGGCTCTGAAGCACTCGTCCTTTCCGTCGCGCATGGAATAGAGCCGGAGCGCCGCGATGCCATAATCGTCCGAGCCGCGATACAGGAGATCGACGGAGAGGGTCCGCGGAAGCTGAGCCTCGTCATCCGGAGCGATGATCTCGATGCTCGGCGGCTTGTCGCCCAGCGCCGCGATCGGGTACTTGACCGTATGGTCGTTCGCGAAGCCCAGCGAATCGACGACCTCTACGACGAAGGTGTCGCTCGTCGTGATCATAAAAGCCGCATCGAAACCGCCGGGGACGATTTTCAACGGGACGCTCCCGCCGCCGGCGAAACGTATCCATCCGCCACGCAGCGGCTTGCTCGATAGCCCTTCGAGCTCGACCCTCGTGCCGCCCAGCGCGGCGATCTTTCCCGTGAGCGGATTCAGAGTGTCGGGTTCGGCGAGCGTGTAGCGCGGATAGCTCAGAACGGCGATTATGCCGTTTACGACCGGCCGGTGGATCACGGTCACGCGATAGTCCGGCGTCCGCGCGCCCCCCACCGAGAAGCAGTACGCGAAATCGTCCCGAACGTCGGCGAACGCGTGGCGGTAAACGGAAATCCCCATGCGGTCGCCGGCGAGCCTCTCGGCCGGCACCTCGATGCGGTTCCTGACGCCCGGCACCGGGCTCACCAGAAGCGTCGCATCAGCCCGCATCGATCCGAAATTCATCGCCTCGACCGTGACGCTATCCCCGGGCAGCACGCTGCGGTCCCCCGACAGCACAACGAGATTATACCGGTACGGGAACCGGAATGATTTCTGCGGATCCGCAATCGAGGCGCCCACGGCGCAGGGGTCCGCCCCGAAAAACGCGATCTCCAGCGCGATGATTGCGCCGAAGACCATTCCCGCCGCGGTCCACGCCGGCCCCCCGGCACCTGAAAAGACCCTGCGCGGATCGAGGCCCCTCAGACGCGCCCCGGCGCGGTTCACGGTCGCCTCCAGCAGAAACGGCGAATAGGACTCGATCCGCTCGCCGCCTTTGGAAAATTCCAGGGCGGCCGCGAGAAGGTTTCCGGAGCCCAGACGCCTGTCGAGCTCTCCGGCCAGCCACCGCTCGCTCCGCACGGGCCGCGCCTGGGCTGCGGCGGCGACGCCGGAGGCGGCCGCAACGGCGCCCCAGAACACGATGAACGAGATCAGCGGAAAGAACCGGGAGCCGCCGAACGCGAGATCCCCCGCGAGAAGAACCGCGAATGCGGCAAGCGCCGCGCAGAGGACGAGAGCCGCCGCTCCACGCGCACTCGAGCGACGCAGCGAGGACAGGAGCCGCGAGAGTTCCCTGCGGAACTCGCTGCCGGCCGCGGCGCCGCGGCCCGGATTGTCACGTCCAAGAGATTTCATGCCCATCCCAGCGCGCCGAAGCGCTCATCCTCATTCCCGAGTCAGGGCGTAATAGAGAATGTTGACGCCCATCCGTATCGCCTGCTCCCGTTTCTCGGGCGGATCGTTATGCACATCGGCGTCCTCGAGCCCGCATCCGATGTCGGTCTCGTACGTGTAGAAGATCATGAGCCGCTCGCCGTCGAAGACACCGTAGCCCTGCGGCGGCTTCCCGTCGTGCTCATGGATTTTAGGAGGCCCATCGAGCTGATAGAAGCCGCGGTAGATCGGATGGTCGAGAGGCAGCAGCACGAGGTCGAGCTCGGGAAAGAGCTCCTTCACGGTCTTCCTGAACGATGCGTCCATCCCGTAGCAGTCGTCCGCCCAGAGAAAACCCCCGCCCAAGAGATGAGCGCGCAGCTTCTCGATCTCCTCGCGGGTGAGCTTGACGTTGCCGTGCCCGGTCATGTATAGAAACGGATGCGCGAATAGCCCCGGATCGCCGAGCTCGATGACGGCCTCGCTCCTTGCGGCCGGAATGAGCGTCCGCTTCTCGAACTCCCGGAGCAGATTCGGAAGCGAGGACTGATCCGAATACCAGTCGCCGCCGCCTCCGTACCTAACGCGGGCTATGCCGGCGCGGGATTCGTCCACGAGCCTTTCGCGCTCGCGAGCCGCCGGATCGACCTTCGGGTACCCGCCCGGCGGAATCACGTCCTGCGCGCAGAGCGCGGTGGCGAGCGCCGTCCATGCGGCGAGGACCGCCACAGCGGCGGCCACGCGCGTCGTGTATGAGCCTGCAGCTCCTTTCATCTCTATGCTAGAGGCAGGATGACCGTCGCCTCTACCCCCTCCGCCCCCTCCCTGTTCCTGAGCCTGATCTCTCCGTCCATCGCCCGGGCGAGGCTCTGCGAGATCGCGAGCCCGAGCCCAATGCCGTTCGTTTTCGTCGAGAAATACGGCTCGAAGAGCCGCTGCTGATACTCCTTCGAGAGCCCCTTCCCCGAATCGATCACAACGATACGGGCGGCGCCGCCCTCGCCGCGGCCGGAGACCGATATCTCCCCGCCGTCCGGCATCGCCTCGATCGCATTCTCAAGGAGATTCGCCAGTATCTTGCGCAGGGCCTCCCGATCGGCGCGCACCGCGATCCCCTCCTCGCACGAGAGCCGCACGCGGATTCTCTCGGCGCCCCGGTAATACGAGGTTATCTCGCCGAGGAACCCAGCGAGCGGCACGGACTCCGGGGCCAGCCGCATCACCTTCCCGAAGTTGGAGAACTCCGTCGCGATGCGCCGGAGAATCTCCGTCTGCTGGACGATCGTGTCGACGCCGTTCTTGAATATGCCTCCGAAATCCTCGCTCCCCGCCTCGTAGGCCCGCTTCATGAGCTGCGCGGATAGCTTGATCGGCGTGAGCGGATTCTTGACCTCGTGCGCGATCTGCCGCGCCATCTCGACCCACGCGGCGAGCTTCTTCGATCTGATGAGCTCCGTGAGATCGTCGAAGACCACGACCGTGCCGAGCCTCTCCCCTCCCTCGACCAGACTCGCCACGACCGCCTTCACCGTGCGCGTCGTTTCGGCGGAGGCGAGCGTGAACTCGACCTCATGCACATTTCCATCCGCCGCGGTGAGGAGATCGCGCACCCGCGCGAGGCCGCCAGCGAAGGCATCCTGCGGTTTCTTTCCGACGACGTCCGACGCCGAAACGCCGAGTATGCGCTCCCCCGCGGGATTGAGCGTGATGATGGCGCCGTCGCGGTCCGTCGCGGACACGCCCGTCGCGACGTTATCGAGAACCGCGGCCAGATAACGCTGGCGCTCGAGGAGATCGCGCCGGGCTTCGCGCAGCGCGCCCGTCATCGTGTTGAACGACTCGACGAGCTCCCCGATCTCGTCGGGCGCTCCCGGCTCGAGCATGAATTCGAGCTCTCCCTTGATGATCTTTCTGGTGCCGCCCTGAAGCGCCGCGATCGGGTTGAATATCTTGCCCGCCAGAAAGACCCCAAGCGTGAGAGTCGCGGCAAAAAGCAGCGCCAGCAGCCCGAAAATGACCGTCGAGGTCCGCCGCACCTCCTCCCGCAGCAGAATCGGCTGGTACACCATGGGAACGGACAGCACGGCGTTTTCCTCTCCGCCGAGCGCCGCGAGCGGCGCGTTGGCCACGTGGTAGGAGTAATCGCCGAGCGTTTCCCTGATCACGGCTGCGTTTTCAAACTCGAGGGCGATATCCGCGAATACGGACGGCGCGCATATTTGATTGATGAAGCCTCCCACAAAGAGTTCCCGCTCGCTTGTAGCCCGGACAAGGCCGCGGTAGTAAATGCTGATGTCCATCCCGAGCGCGGCCGAGACGCTCTTCGCGAAATCATCGTCGAGCGCGCGCCGGTAGTATAGATAGCCGCCGCGACTGCCGCGAGAGACGATCGGCACCACGATGCCACCGTACAGGACCGAGGCTTCGTATGAAACCGCGACCCGGCCGATATTGGAACCCGCGAGGAGCTCGCCGAGCTCGCCCTTCGTGAGCCCGGCTGCCGCGCTGCCGTAGAGCTCCTCGCCATCGGAGCCTATGAGCGTGAAGCGGCTCGTATCTATCCCGGGGTCACGCGGGATGTTTCCCTTTCCCTCCCGTGCGAGGAGCTCGCCGATGTACTGTCCGGCCGCGAGCGACACGGCCTCGGTGCGAATCGAGTGATCGATGAGAGACGCCGCGGCCCGCACGCCCAGGAGGGCCTTGCTTTCCTCTTCGGCTCTATAGCGTCGCGCCAGCACCTGACCCGAGAACGTCCCTAGAACCGCAACGGGCAGAATAGCGACCAGGATAAACGATAGGAGCACCTTCTGCCTGAAACCTAGCCCCCGTCCCGGTGACACATCGGGCATGACCCCCTTGAGCACCGGGATCCTGCGCAGCACAAACAGGACGACGAACGACACGAGCGTCAGGATGACGTCCAGCGACACGATGGTCGCCCACCGAATGAGATTCTCCCACACGCTCGCGACGCGATACCCCACGAGATATCCCTCGCCGTTCGCTCCGAGCCTGATGGCGCATTCGTACCGCACGTTCCTCACATCCAACGACATCCGCTCACCCTCGTGCGCGGGGAGAACGAATCCCACCCGGAGCCGCGGGTTGGAAGATTTTGCAACGCGACCGTCGGAAATGAACGCGACGAGCTGCTCATCCGGCTTGTCGCTCCGCCGCTCGCTTCCCGCTTCGATATTCTGGAGGATCTCCGGCGCCATGCGCCCCGTGCGCGCAAGCAGCTCCGGATTCTCAAAGAAATACGGAACCGTGATCTCGACCCAACCGAGCAGCCCGCCGGGCGGACGAATGATCGGCGCGAATCCGCAATAGTAGGACACCGCGCCGCTGCGCGTTTCCGCGCGCAGCGACTCCACGAACGGCCCCTGAGCGAGCCGTCCGACATCCACCTCGGCGCGCGGTATCTCGAACGGCATCCCGACCGCGAACCTCGACAGGAGCGCGCCCGCTGCGTCATATACCTCGAACGCGCACGACAGACCTCCTCGGCTCAGGCTGCTCTCCGCCCAGACCTCAAACGCGGCGGATTCCTTTCGCGACATGATACTGGACACCATCGCCGGGTTGCCAGCTACGTCCCTGCAGACATCGGGCATGTAGAACTGCATCCAGTTATCTTCCGGCCTGTCGAACTCGGCCGCCTTCTCGCGCACGTAGCTCCTCCACAAGTCCCCGTAGCGATCGCTCGAAACGGAGTAAACGGCGAGCGCGCACAGGAGAACGAGGAAGAACGATGCGAAGATGATCGATATCGTCTCCTCTTTCTTGAGAAGCGGGAAGATCCTGACCGAGAGCACGACGAGGCCCGCCGCGACGCAAAGAAGCGGCAGGTGTCCGTGGTGCAGAAACGCGACGCCGACGAGCGCGGCAACCGACGCGGCGATTCCCTCGCCGAGCCGCCCCCCGCCCCACAGGAGCGCGAGCCGCGCGACGAAGAGCGCCCCGATCAGGACCGCCGAAAGCGCGAGAAGCAGCGAAAGGTGGATGGCAATCACCGAAACATCGAGGAAGTTCGCGTCCGGGCCGACGAGCCGCGGCACCGCGTTGAACGCGATTCGCCAGACGATGCCCTGGCAAAAATGCACGGCGAGGGCCAGCGCGCCGAAAATGAGCGCCGTCTTCGCGGCGAAGAGTCGGGCGCTGAATCGTCCGCCGGGGACGAGCGGCCTTTCGAGGTGCCCCCGGTAGTAGGTTCGAAACGCCTTGATCGACCCGAACACGAGGATTAACGCAAAGATGGACGTGATCAGAAAATCTCCCGCGTTGCGCACGAATCCACCCGGAAACGCATCGGCGAAGAACGACGGATCGAACACGGCCGTGCCGATGAGCCCTCCGGGAATGTCGAGCCTGAGCAGCAGGTACCGGATACCTGCGATCGACGAGCCGAGAACGAGGATCCTTCGCATCAGGACCTTGAAGCGCTCGCTCTCGAGCGCCTGCT
>JAQTVX010000130.1 GCA_028706585.1 Candidatus Krumholzibacteriia bacterium
GGGGGGCGTGACGCCGGATGGGCTACAGCCTTCCTTGAGGATTTGGCGGCTAGGTTACGGCATAGAGTGCAAATGACCAGCGATGGGCACGGCGCATATCTAAGAGCCGTTGAGGACGTTTTCGGTTGCGAGATTGACTATGCGACCCTGGTTAAGCTCTATGGTCGGGATAAGGGCGAGGTTGAGCACAGGTATAGTCCGCCTGTGGTCGTGGCTTGTCAATGCGCGGTGGTGACTGGCAATCCCGATCCACGTCACATATCCACCTCTTTTGCAGAGCGCCAGAACCTGACTATGCGAATGAGTATGCGACGCTTTACTAGGCTGACAAACGGATTCAGCAAGAAGTTGGAAAACCTCCGCCATGCCGTTGCCCTCCATTTCATGTACTACAACTTCTGCCGCATCCATCAAACGCTCAGAATTACCCCTGCAATGGCTGCTGGCGTCACGGATCACCTTTGGGAGATCGACGATATTCTCCGACTCTTGGATTCAAACTGACCCACTACCTGCGCCTCGCAACGCCTTGATTAAATTGCGCAAATCTGATATAGTATTTCACCTGAAATCCTAAGGTTGGTCGCCGAGCGATAATGGGGGGAAAGAGACTTCGCAGCGCGACATTCGAAACCTCCCTTTGCAGATTAGAACAAGTGTCAGCAAACAGACCGAGATCCTGTCTCCTCAACCGAGGGAGGTCGGAGATGTCTTGTCGCGTATGGCTGCTTCGGCTGCTCGTTGCTCTTGCCTGTCTGTCTTGCCTGATGGTCATCACGGTCGAGACTGCATGCGCCTATTCCAATGAGGCCACAGTGCGGAAGAACGCAAGAATCACCCTTAGTATTTACGGCTCTTACGAGGGCACGCTGGCCGTATGGGGGACGTCCGGGCTCGAGTGGTCCGATTGGTACTATAACGGGTCCCTTTACGCCGTCGACATGCAGATGATGTCTCTCGATCTCGAGGGATCGGCTGAGGGAGGGCTTTTCGACGTCGCCATTTCACTGAGCTCCATCATGCCCTCAATGGGTCAGGCGCTATCTCCATCGATACCGGAGGATTGGCCTGTGGAGAGCTTTTTCGATATCTACCTTTCGGTATCGATCCCTGCGCTGCTTCCAGGCGAGAATCTGCATAACGAGATCCCGATTCACGTGAGCTCCTCGATCGACGACGTGCCGCCATACTTCGATGATTACGAGACGACGTTGGCGCAGACCATCTATCTGTATGATGAATCAGGAATAGCGCGCGGCGAGATGACGTACTGGTTCGAGGAGTGCATACCGTACACGCCTCCCGAGGCCAATATAACTATCGCTACGTCGAAGGGATCCGACGTAGCGATAGTCGAGGATGGGACATTGGTGGCTCATGGTGCTGTCACCGGAGGGATCGAGCCATACGAAGCCCAATTCGGTGTGAGACTCGCGGGAAGCGGATTGCCTTTCGAACCCTTCTGGATCGACCACGATGGAAGCGCCAGCAAGTACGCCACGGTGCGGCCTCTAGGCGACGGAGACGGTTGGGCAGGGTATCTCGATACGATGGCGTATCCCCTGGCGGGCGGCTACTACGACTTCGAGGTTCGTTTCATCACTCCGGACTATGTCGATCTCTGCGATACGACGACCGTATTCGTCGATCCAACGCCGCCAATTCCGGTGTTCGTTTCGATTCCATATGATTCGATAGGGTATTTCCGGCCGGATAGCCTCTACAACATAACGGTCACGACCCACGACGAGGATCCGGACTCAGTCATCGTCTTTGTGTATCCCATGGATCCGGACAAGTTTCGGACGTTGACGCCGGTCGATCAGAACATGCTCGGGACTCCGTGGGATTCGATGAGCTGCGTTCCGTCCGCGGTCGCTTCATGCCTCAAGTACTGGACCGATAACGGCTATGGGCAGCTCGACCATCCGAATGGAGACGAGAGCCAGCCCGAGCAAAGCGGTGGGGAAATGGCGGAGGAGCTCGCCGGCGAGATGGGAACAGATGGAGAAGGAACCAACGAGGATGAAATGGAATCGGGCACCGAATCCTATCTCGATTCCCATGGATGCAGCGGGTGGGACGTAGACGTGCAGCCCGTCAGCGGTCCCGACGATCTCGCGAAGATGCTGGAGGAGTTCACCGCGGACGGCGAGGACGTGATCATTCTCGTGCAGGATACGACGGCCGAAGGGGATACGGTCGGTCATGCCGTCACTATGGGGTCTGAGGAGAGCCATTTCTACGAGATAATTACCCAGGAGGCTTTCATAGGCTGCATAGCGAACCAGATCGATTTCATGGATCCGGACGGCGGGGGCAGCACAGAGGATAACCAGTATCTAGTGGGTTACGATTCAGAGGGGCAGCCGACTCTCGATGGCTATGATATCGGTGGCTCGGGTGGCGGTTCGCAGATCGTCGGCTACATGAAGGTCTCCCCGCCGGAGGCCGGTGGTTCGGCTGGTATCGCTAGGGCGCCAGGTGCGGCGGCGCAGGAGGGCTGGATTCGGGTGAGCGCCGGATCGATGAAAGGATCAGGTCAGCTCGACACGCTCACGTGGGATACGACCGGATTCGCGGGGGGCGTGTATCTTCTCCAGGTGAGCATGACCGATGCGCTGGGTCATACGGGAAGAGACCTGAGACTGGCGGGAATACCGGAATACACGGTCGGGACCGATGAGCCCGAGACGCCCAAGATGAAGCTCAACCTCAAGGGCTCGTATCCCAATCCGTTCAATCCGACCACGACGATCGAGTACTCGATCCCGAGGGACGCGAGAGTAACGCTCGCGATATTCAACGTCTCCGGCGCGCTCGTGCGCAGGCTCGTCGATAACGAGCCTGCTAAGGCCGGATATAACACTGCCACATGGGACGGGCGCAACGATGCCGGCAAGGCCGTGGCGAGCGGCGTTTACATTTGCACGCTTCGAAGCGAGGGAAGCGCCTCGAGCGTGAAGCTCGTCCTCATGAGATAGAGGAATCCGGCCGCATCAACCGAGGATCGCCTTGAGGTCCTCCTCGGGTGTCGTTACCGGCTTGATCCCGAACTGATCCGCAAGAATGCCGAGCACGGCCGGCGTCACGAACGCCGGAAGGCTCGGCCCGATCCTGATGTTCTTCACCCCGAGATAGAGGAGGGTGAGGAGCACCGCGACCGCCTTCTGCTCATACCACGAGAGTATCAAGGACAGCGGAAGCTCGTTCACGCCGACGCCGAACGCCTTCGACAGCGCGAGCGCGATCTGGATCGCCGAGTAGGAGTCGTTGCACTGCCCGACGTCGAGGAGCCTCGGAATGCCGCCGATGTCGCCGAAGTCGAGCTTGTTGAAGCGGTACTTGCCGCAGGCGAGCGTCAGAATCACGGCGTCCTTAGGAACGGCCTTCGCGAGGTCCGTATAGTAGCTGCGGCCCGGCTTCGCGCCGTCGCAGCCGCCGATGAGGAAGAAGTGGCGGATCTTTCCCGCCTTGACCGCGTCGATAACGGCGCCGGCCACGCCCATGACGGCGTTTCTCCCGAATCCGACCGTGATCGTCTTCTCCGGCTCATCGTTCGCGAAGCCTCCAGCCGAAAGCGCCGCCTCGATGACCGGCGTGAAGTCGCGCGTCCGGCCTATGTGCCGCACGCCGGGCCATGAGACGAGCCCGCTCGTGAAGATCCGGCCTTTGTACTTGTCGCGCGGCTTTTGAATGCAGTTCGTCGTCATGAGAACGGCGCCGGGAAATGCGTCGAACTCCTTCTGCTGCTCCTGCCACGCACCACCGTAATTCCCCACGAGGTGCCTGTATTTCTTGAGACCGGGGTAGCCGTGCGCTGGAAGCATCTCGCCGTGGGTGTAAACGTTGATCCCCTTGCCCTCGGTCTGCTTGAGAAGCTCCTCGAGATCCTTGAGATCGTGTCCCGAAACGACGATCGCGCGCCCCCTCACGGGCGTCACGCGGACCTTGGTCGGCGTTGGGTGGCCGTATGCCTCGGTGTTAGCCGCGTCCAAGAGCTCCATCGCCTTGAAGTTGATCTCGCCGGTTTTGAGCGCCCAGCCGAGGAGCTCGTCGGCGGTGGGAGATTCCTTCGTGAGCGCGGCGAGCACCTCGTGGAACGAGGCATAAAGCGCCGGGTCTTCCTTGCCGAGAATCTGCGCGTGATCCGCGTAGGCGGCCGCACCCTTGAGCCCGTACGCGACGAGCTCCTGGAGTCCGGCGAGGTCGTCGCCGAGCTTCTTCCTGCGCTCGAGGATCGATATCTCGATGCCCTGCCGCACGAGCCCTTCAACGTCGCGGGCCGGCTTCCACGCGGCGGGGCCGCTCAGGGTCTCGGGCTTTTCTCCGGCCTTGACGCACGCATTTTCATAGAGTGTTCGCGCCGCGTCGCGCATGGCGGAGGCGCGCTCGATAAGCGCCTTGACGCTCTCCGGGTTGAAATTGACGTTCGTCACGGTCGAGAACAGCGCCTCGATGGTGAACACGTCCGCGTCGCGGTCGCGCGCGCCGAGCTTCGCGGCCCGGTGCGCGTACATCGAGACGCCCTTCGTCGCGTACAGCAGAACGTCCTGCAGCGCCGCGGTTATCGGATCCTTGCCGCAAACCCCCCTGACGGTGCATCCCGTCCCTTTGTTCGTCTGCTCGCATTGATAACAGAACATGCCCATTGTGGTTTCTCCTTCCATCAGGTCGTGCACGGTTTCTTGGTCTCTTCCGCGATCTCGCGTCCGAACCCGCGGCACGCGTCGAGTTCCTCGGGGCGCGGCTGCCATTTGAACCTGATCCCGTCACGGGCGATGTGTATGCCCGATGCCGTCAAGTGTTCCTCGATCAGCTTCACGGCCTCGCCGCTCCACCCGTACGAGCCGAACGCCGCGCCGATCTTGTTCTTGAACTTGAGCCCTTTGATGTCGGTCATGACCGGCATGATCGTGGGCAGCACGCCGTTGTTGATCGTGGAGGAGCCTACGAGAACCGTCCGTGCCTTGAAGACCTCGACGAGGACGTCGTTCCGGTCGGAAACGGCGAGGTTGAATATCTTGTAATCGACTCCCGCCTCGGCGAGCCCTTCGCCGATCGCCTCGGCCATCTGCCGCGTTCCGTTCCACATCGTGTCGTAAAGGATGACCGCGCGCGGCTCCGGCTGCTGCGCGGCCCATTCCTTGTACTTCATGACTATTTGAAGCGGGTCCTCGCGCCATATGACGCCGTGGCTCGGCGCGATCATGTCGACGGGGAGCTTGAGGGCGAGCACCTCGTCGATCTTCTTGATCACGCGGTCGCTGAACGGCGTGAGGATGTTCACGTAGTACTTGAACGCCTCCTCGTAGAGCTCGTCTCGATCGACCTCGTCGTTGAAGCGAAAGCCGGTCGCATAGTGGTGGCCGAAGGCGTCGTTCGACATGAGGATGTTGTGTCCGGTGAGGTACGTGAACATGCTGTCCGGCCAATGCAGCATCGGCGCCTCGACGAAGACGAGGTCATTGTTTCCAATGTTGACTTTGTCGCCCGTGCTCACCTTCCTGAATTTCCAATCCTCGTGATAATGCCCCGGTATGCTCATCGCGCCCTGTTTCGAAACGATCACTTCCGCGTTCGGCGCGTGCCGCAGGACCGTAGGGAGCGCGCCCGAATGGTCCGTCTCGGCGTGGTTCGCGACGACGATGTCGATTTTGGCGGGATCGACGAGCTCGCGGATGTTGGCCATGAGCTCGTTTGCGAACGGACCCCAGACCGAATCCACCAGAACGATTTTCTTGTCCATGATGAGGTACGCGTTATACGTCGAGCCGCGGTGCGTGCTGAGCTCGTGTCCGTGGAATTTTCTCAGGGCCCAGTCGACGACGCCGACCCAGTAGACGCCGTCCTTCAATTTCACGACCATGGTTCATGCCTCCCGGGTTGGGGGTGTTGCGAAACCGGCCGCCCTCAGGCGCCGGGGTGAAAGCTCTTAACAATCTCCGCCAGCGTCGTGCCGGCGAGACATTTTCTCGCGGCCTCGTCTGTCTTGTGTACGAGAACTCCGAGAACGCACTTGTTCCCCCGGCAAATGGAGGGAGCGAGAAGACAGCGCCCGGGCGCGAGCGGCCCTTCGATCGCCTCGTAGATTTCGATGAGCCTGATCTTCTCCCATGGCGTTCGGATCTTGAATCCGCCGTTCGGGCCCCGCGTAGAGCGCACGATTCCGCTGCGCGCGAGACGCTGGAGAACCTTGGAGAGGTGGTTCTCCGAAGCCCCGAGCGCGCTGGCGATCTCGCGGCTCGAGACGATCCGATCCGAGTTCTCGGCGATCATCGCCGCGGCGTGAAACGCTATCGAGGTTGCTTCGGATATTCTGATGAAATTCGACATAGTTACGCTCCATTCATGACAATCTGGTACCATAATACCAGAATAGCCTCGGGGCTGTCAAGAAGATTTTTCGACCCGATATGATATACTGCGGGTCGAAGAAGAATCGATTCCGGTGCTGCTCGGTGAGGCGAGATATCATGAGGCGGCGAAGCTCCTCGCCGTGTATAATCTCCG
>JAQTVX010000131.1 GCA_028706585.1 Candidatus Krumholzibacteriia bacterium
CCAGAGATACGCTTCGGCGCCGGACGTCGAGCTCATGGGCGTCGATGGCAGCATGGCACGGCTCTCCGCCTATCGGGGGAACATCGTAGTTTTCAGTTTTCTCGCCACCTGGAACAAGGACAGCGCGCGCCAGGCGGCCGTTCTCAACGAGCTTTATGCCAGGCTCCGCGGCACCAACTTCCGCGTTTTCGGCGTTTTCATAGATAACAACGGGAAACAGGCGCTCCAGAGATACATGAAGAATAACACTGTCAATTTTCCCGCGTACTACAACGGCCAGGAAGTGGCCGCCAGGTTCGGCGGCCCGCCGCGCCTTCCGACGACGTACGTAATTCTAGGGGACGGGAGCATCTACGAGAGAGAGGTCGGCGTTCGCTCGGTGAACGATCTCGAAAGCACGCTCAAGGAGATCGCTACGAAACGGCTCTAGGAGAAAATCGTGTCCGATAGACTGCTTGCCCCGGAACAGCTGCTATTGATCAATCTCCTTCTGCGGGTCGTCGTCATGGCCGGAATAGCGAGCTTGGTTCTCAGTTTCCGGTTCGTGAACGATTCTCTCGTGCGCGCCTCCCTGTCGATGGCCGACCGGCTGCGCATGATCGTGCTGCTCTCGGTCATCTTCATCGTCGGCGTCGTCGTGCGGAAGCTCATCTATCAGGGCGCGATGGATCTATCCCTCGAAGGGGCACTTTTCGCGGGCTTTCTCGGTGGCGTCTGGGTGGGCTCCGGCGTGGGGGCCGCGATCGGCGCCGCCTGCTTCCTTTTCGGAGAGAAGGTCGCGCTCCCATACTATGCGATGGCCGGGTTTGTCAGTGGAGCTCTGGTCTCTCTGCTGCGCGAGCGGGGAGAGATATGGAATTTCTCGTTCAATCCGTTCTCGATCCTGTACAATTTCTTCGAGCGGCTCTCCCAGCGGCGCCTCGATCGCAACTTCGTCCCATTCGCTACCTGTCTCGTGTTCGCTGCGGCGCGGTACGGGCTTCTGAGGCGGTTTCAGGGGCGGAGGCTGTTCTACGGATACCTGCCCTCCGAGAAATATCTCATGGCGCTCGATCTGGCGGTTCTCGTGTATACGCTCGGCATCGCGCTCAAGATGGCGAATAACGCGCGCATCGAGCTGCTCCTGCGCGAGGAGGAACGCCAGCTCATTCATGCGCGCATAGCGACCCTGCGCAGCCAGATCAACCCCCATTTTCTATTCAATACCTTGAACTCCATATCGGCCCTCATCCGCACGGACGCCGAGAAGGCGCGCGAGATGACGCGGCAGCTCGCCTCGATATTCCGCAAGTCTCTCGACGACTCCGGGGAGACGCACGCGCTGCGGGACGAGATCGCGTTCATCGACGATTATCTGTCGATCGAGCGCGTTCGGTTCGGAGACGAGCGGCTAGTGGTGATCAAGGACATCGATCCGGCCGCGCTCGATGCGCAGGTCCCGGTTATGATCCTCCAGCCGATCGTCGAGAACGCCATCAAGCACGGCATATCCAGGCGGGTGGACGGAGGGCTCGTCCGCATCGAGGCCAGGCGGACGGAAAAGGGGCTCGCAATAGAGATCGAAAACGACGGGCCGCCAGTCCCAGACTGCAAGATCGAGGAGCTCACCTCCAAAGGAGTCGGTCTCAAGAACGTGATCGAACGCATCGCGATACAATCATCCGGCGGAGGTAGTCTCACGATCGAGCCGGGACGAAATGGAGGCGCCGTCGTTCGCCTCGAGCTGCCCGCGGATACAAGGATGGTGGATTAGTGGCTATCAAAGTGATCGTTGTCGATGATGAGCAGCTCGCGCGTGACGAGATGCGTTTTCTCCTTTCCCAGGAGAAGGACATCGAGGTCGTGGCGGAGGCCTCCGGGGGGCGCGAGGCGATCTCGCTCGTGCGGGAGAAGAAGCCGGACGTCGTATTTCTGGACATCCAGATGCCCGAGATGAACGGATTCCAGGTTGTCCGCGAACTGGTCGATGCCGGAGCGCCGCCGCTGATCATCTTTGCGACGGCGTACGACAGTTACGCGATCAAGGCGTTCGAGGTGAACGCGCTCGACTATCTGCTGAAACCCATCAACCGGCAGCGCCTCGGCGAGGCGCTGGCTCGGGCGCGGCGCGCCATGCCGCAGCGCGGAGAGTTCGAGAGACGGCTCAGGGCCCTCGCCGGCGGCATCCGCATCGGGACCAGCTTTCTGCCGCGCATAGTCGTGCGGACAGGTGAAGAACCGATCCTCGTAGACATCGAGCGCGTCGCCATGCTGCGGCGCGAGGGCGGCCGCGTGACGGCGTACACAGCCGAGGGAAAATTCTCCACGAATTACCGCGATCTCGACGAGGTCGAGATCCAGATCGACCCAGCTCTGTTCATCCGTCTGGGCGTCGATTACCTCATCAACATCCGCATGATAGCGGACGTGGTCCCGTGGTCCGGCGGCAATTTCATGATGACCATGCAGGACGCCGACAAGACCGAGGTGCGGCTCAACCGCTCCCAGGCGAAGCTCCTCAAGAGCAAGGCGGAAAGATTCTTCTAGCGAGGGAGGATCCCGAGTGGCCCGTGAATGCGACGTTATCGTTCTCGGCGGAGGGCCCGCCGGATATCCGGCGGCGATCCGGGCTGCGCAGCTGGGCGCCCGCGTATGCCTCGTCGAGAGGGAATCCCTCGGCGGAACCTGTTTGAACTGGGGCTGCATTCCCACCAAGGCGCTCCAGGGAGCCGCGCACCTCGTCGAGCGGGTGCGGGAGGGAAAGGGCCGCGGCATCGCCGGAGGTCCGGTCGAAATCGACCCCGAGGGTCTGTTCGCGAATAAATCGCGCGTCGTCAAGGAGCTCGTGGCGGGGGTCGAGAAGCTCCTGAAAGCGCGCAGGGTGGAGGTGCTCAGGGGCACGGGGCGTCTCACGAATCCCACCGAGGTTGAGGTCGACGGCGTGGGCTCGATCAGCGCCCGGAAGATCGTCATCGCGACCGGCTCAAGCGAGGTATCGCTTCCATTCATGGCTTTCGATAGCGCGCATTTTCTCAGCAGCAAGGACATTCTCGATCTCGCCCGCGTTCCCAAGAGCCTTCTCATCGTAGGCGGCGGCGTGATCGGATGCGAGTTCGCTTCGATTTTCAACGCATTCGGCGCGAAGGTAACTATCGTCGAGATGCTTCCGCAGCTCGTCGCTACGGAGGACGCGCAGATCTCGAGGATGCTCCAATTGCTTTTCCGGAAAAAGGGCATCGAGCTGCATCTCGGTTCGCGGGTTACGGCTGCGCGCGTCGACGGCGGCGTCGTCGTCGCGAGCCTCGAGGGAGGCGCCGAGGTCTCCGCCGAGGCCGTGCTCGTATCCGTGGGGAGACGTCCGTATTTCGCGCTCGCCGGCATCGAGGCTATCGGAGCAGAGGCGGACGGGACGGGCATCAAGGTCAATGCGAAGATGGAAACCTCCGTTCCGGGCGTTTATGCCGCCGGGGATGTCGTGGGCGGAGCGTTGCTCGCGCACGTCGCGACGCGCGAGGGTATCGTCGCCGCGGAGAACGCGCTCGGCGGCTCGCGCGAGATGCGATACGACGTGATCCCGTCGACGATATATACCCTTCCGGAAATCTCGCGCGTCGGTTTGACCGAGGATGAAGCCCGCTCGAAGGGAATCGCCGTCGCGACCGGTAGGTTTCCATTCGCCGCGAACGGCAAGGCAAAGGGGCTCGGCGAGGAAGACGGTTTCGTGAAGTGGGTCGCCCGGGAAAGCGATAAAAGGCTTCTCGGAATTCATATCATCGGTCCTCACGCCACCGAGCTTCTCGCTCCGGCGATCATCGCGCTCGACCGGGGCATGACCGGCGAGGAGTTCGCCTCTTCCATCTTCCCTCATCCGACTCTTTCGGAGGCGGTCCACGGAGCGGCCGAGGCCATCTACGGGCGGGCGATCGATCTCGTGAAATAATCATGGAAAGCGGAGGTCTAGCGATGGGCACAATCACTATGCGCGCGTTGTCATCCCTTCGAGGGCCGCGACTGCGCGCGCTGGCCGGATTGCCGAGCCTCGCGCTGATGGCGGCCGCGCTGGCGGGCGTTTTCGCCTTGGCCGCGCCGGCCTGCAGGGCCGGGTCCCTCGCGGTGGTGAAGCATCCGGGGGGGCCGGAGATCGTGCTGGACAGACGCGAGGGCGGCGACGTCGTCTGCATAATGGCGGCGGTGGAAGCGGGCTCGATCTGCGAAACGCCGCAGACGAGGGGCGCCTCGCACTTCGTCGAGCACATGGTGTTCGACGGTTCCGAGCGGTACACCCGCGAGGAGATAAGCGGCTGGGTCGACGACGTCGGCGGTTTCTTGAACGCCTTCACGCGGAGGGAGACGACGGTTTATTTTCTTCTCGTCCCGTCCGCGCATCTCGAGAAGGGGATCGAGATCCTCTCGCAGATGCTCCTTCATTCGATCTTCCCGTCGATCGAGATCGACAAGGAGCGCAAGGTCATCCTCGAGGAGATTCGCCGCGAGACTGACGACGCATACGCGGCGCGCGATCGCATCGTCGATCGATGCCTCTATCGCGGGAGCGAGCTCACGGAGCCGATCATCGGATACCCCGCAACGGTGGGAGCGATGAGCGAGCGCGCCATCGAGGATTTCTACCTGAGACACTACAAACCCTCCAACATGAGAATAGTCCTCATGGGAAGCTTCGATCCGGCCGGGGCCGAGCGTTTGATCGGCGAGCATTTTCCCGCGGATTCGGTCGCGAAGGGATGCCGCGCCTCCTCGGAGCCGGCTTGGAGCGGCGAGATAACGATGCGGCGGGAGGCTGCCGAAGCGCCCGGCTTCGACATGCTCGTGCCGTTCCCGCGGGTCGGCGAAGAGAGATTCCCCGCGGCGCTTCTCGTATCGCGGATGCTCGAAGGCGGCGATTCGCCGCTCTCCAAGAAGCTCGCGGCGCTCTCGCTTGGCGAGCCGGAGGTGAGCCTGGAGATACATCGCGGCTTCTCCGCCCTGAGAATCCACGTCGATGTCGATAGCGCCCGGGCCGCGAGCAACGTCTGCGCGAAGGTGCCGGAAGCGCTCGAGAGCCTGGCCGCGTGGAGGCCCGCGCGCCAGGAGATCGAGAAGGCGCGCACCTCATTTCTCTCGGGCGAGATGTTCGACGCCGAGATATACCATCTGTTCGTGATGCTGCGCGGCGAGGCGATCGCCCTCCATGGCGAGCGGTATCTCTCGCAGTGCGCTGATGTGGGGCGGGTGACCGCCAAAGACTGCGCGCGGTTCATCGAAAGCGCCTTCCGCCCGCTCCGCTACAATGCGTGTCTTGTGCTGGACGAAGAGGAGTGGGCGGGGGAGGCGCGGCAGCCGCGCGCCTCGGCGATCGAGACCATGCCGAACGGCTGCGTCATCGGAGCGCTGTCGAGACCGGGATCGCCCGTTGCCGCGCTGCACCTCATGTTCAAAGGGCGCTCGTGCGGCCAGGGTGCCTCTGTGGGCGGGCTCGTCGAGGTGCTCGTCACAACCCTCGAATTGTCCGCGGCCGGGCTATCGCTATCGGAGAAGCTGGATTCGCTCGGCGCCCGCGTGCAGTTCGGCGACAATCCGTATGTGCCGCAAGATGATTATCTGCTGAATCCGTCATATGTCTTTGTCCGCCTCGAGTCTCCAGCAGGCTCCCTGGCTGAGGCCGCCTCGCTGCTTATGGATCATCTCGTGGGTTCCGCGATTGCGGGCGAGGATCTCGAGACAGCGAGGACGTCCCTCTCCCGGGAGTACGGGATGCGGACGTCATCGTCGTACTATGCGCTGCGCGGCGCGATGACGGGAGCGCTTCTCGGAGGTCATCCGTACTCGGAGCCGCTTTTCCCGTCGCCGCTCGCCATGGCGCGCGTCTCCGTCGAGGATCTCGAGGCCCTGAGGGTCCTGCTTTTCGCCGGCGGGAACACGATTGCGACCCTCGTTTCTCCCGAAACCCCCGCCCGCGCGTGCGAGATGTTGAAGAGGGTTCTCGGCGGTCTTCCGGCCGGCGGCGCGATTGCGTGCCCGCCGCCGCCCGATTCGGCGAAGACCGGCGCGGTCGAGAAGAAGACGCGCAAGGAAGGCGCCTACGTCGCCGCCGGCTGGCTCGCGAGGAGCGATGACACGGCCGTGACCGCGTCCCTGCTCATAGCCGGGGAGCTGCTCTCGCGGCGCATGCAGCTCGAGCTCAGGGAAAGACGGGGTCTCGCATATTCGATCGAATGCAGCGGCACAACGTTCCCCGGCGGAGCGGTGCTCATGGCGTATCTCGGCACCGGCGTCAAGAACGTCGAAGAGGCCCGCGCAGCCCTCGAGCAGGAGATACGCGGTCTGCGCGAGCACCCTCCCGATGCCGCGGAGATCGGGATCGCGAAGAACCGTCTCCTCGGCAAGCGCGCTCGGAGCGAGCTCGCGAGCATCAACGAGGCGTACGCGTTCGGGTTCGATTTATTGTTGAACGGCCGGGGCGCATACCGCTCGATGGACGGCCTCATCGGCGCGGCATCATTGGATGATGTAATGAACGTCA
>JAQTVX010000132.1 GCA_028706585.1 Candidatus Krumholzibacteriia bacterium
GTCGCGGCGCTCGTCGACGGAGAGGCGACGGTGAAGCGATTCATCCGCTCGGGCTCGCGCGTGATTCTCCAGCCGGCCAATCCGAAGTGCGAGCCGATAGTTGTTTCGGGTGATGATGGGCGCGATTGCTCCATCATCGGAAAGGTCGTCGGCGTCATCCGTTCGATTCCGTCGCGGAAGAAAGCCTTTTCCGATTGACGCACCGGTACTCAATTGGTAGATTGCATAACATTCGACGGGCGTCCCCATCGTCTAGCCCGGATTAGGACATCGCCCTTTCACGGCGGCAACACGGGTTCAAATCCCGTTGGGGACGCCAAATTTCCTCCGCTGCCGTGTCTTTGCCATTGCGCCGATTACCCTTCCAGATGGGAATATCCCAAAACGGAAGAAGAGCCTCGTCAATTCCTCACCCGCCGACTCTGCCTTCATTCCGCTTTCCTGATAACCGTTGAACGAGCCGCCCTACGGGTATATACTTCACGATGATCAGCAACGCAGTCCGCAGTTTCGATCCAGCCACGCAGTTCTGTATGCTATTAGACGTGCAAGATGCTGAGCTTCTGAAAGAAAGTGGTTGAGTTGCGTAGCGGAATAGGGGTTCTGGTTTCGCTGGCGGCAATAGCGTGCGGATGTGCATCCGTGGATGAGAGGGTAACTGTCACATCATGGACTCGAGGCGATTCTCGTCGGCAATGTCTATTTTGTCGCGGACCAGCGAGATCCAACGGTCGTATGGGTGAGAGCGGCCTATCTGAGACTCGTGGATACCGCAACACTCGATGTGCTGTGTCACGTGTCAATTTCCGATGATTATGGCGGAGGGGATTCCATGGGAGATGCGGCGCAGGGTCTCGCCCTTGCACTTGCAAAAGAAGCGAAGCTCGTTTCGACAGAGCCAAAATGAAGAAAAGACGTCCAACTCTGCAGCTGTCGGCCGATGCCGTTGAATGGGGCAATGTTGACTGGAGGGCAAATGAAGATACGCGTCAAATTTCTTTATATGATGAGCTTCGCATTAATATTCTTGTCGGCGAATGTGTTCGCCTCCGCGTCGGAGGAGAAGGAGAAGAAGGTGCCGGTGCCCAAGCTGATACCCTTGGATCTCGGCGCGAAGGAGTACATGCGCATCCTCGGAGGGCCACCCGAAACGGTGACGGTGCATTCGGGGCTCGTGGTGCTCGATCCCGGCAAATCGGTTGGGAAACACAACACCAAGAACTACGAAGAGGTGCTCGTCATATTGGAGGGTGCAGGCGAAATGACGTTCACAGATGGCCCCACGCTGCAGTTGAAGGCCGGCAGCGTTGCCTACTGTCCTCCGCGTACGGAGCATGATGTTCTGTGCACGGGTTCGGCGACTTTGAAGTACGTGTATATTGTGGCGAATGCTGAATAAGGGAAGTCAAGAAGAGAGATTCGATTCCTGACTGATTCAAGCGCATAACTCATATAATGACAACAAGAAAGCTCTGAACCGGAATGAAAGGAGATAGATTCTCGATTTCATGAGAAATTAGTTTGGACTCATACTAACAAAGTGTTATTATTGGATTTGGGAGCGTTTGGCGCCCCAATGCAAAAGGGTGCGGTGGATTGAGTTCTGGCCATCGCAGGACGAACGGGTGGTCGGGCCGCCATCCAAACAAAGCTACTGGACGCATTAGCGAAGAATGCTCCAGAGTTGCGTCCGAGAGAGGACGTTGTTTGGAAGGTGGCTACATTGAATCAACCCCAATCCAGGCAAACTGGTCCAGAGGCCGAGTCGATGGGCTTTGCCGGCGCCGTGTCACGCATCTTCTGGCTCATGGGAGGCAACATCGCGCTTTTCATGCTAGCGGTCTTCATCTTTGACAAAAAGACCTATTCCGTTTTCGACATCGCTTTCTGGGCAATTGTCATTGGACTCATTCTGGTCCGCTACATTGACATCACCCGCCTGAAAGGGCTCACATCGAACAGCGAGCCGGCCACTCTCAAGCACTGGCGCATATATGTTGTCAAACTCATAGTGGCTTCCGCTGCATTGTGGGGGCTGGCACATGGGATACCGTACTTGACTGGCCGCTGAGCGGATTCCGTAGCTGAGTTGGAGTTCACACATCCTGCCTGATCATCCAGAGCTACCAGGAGAGATGATAGATGAAACGCGTGCTGCTTTTTGTTCTTCCGATTCTTGCCATTATTGTCGCCGGGCTCACCATTCTAGGCATCGTCCAGGTGCGTTCGGTACGTGAGAGACTCATGGACGATCTCATGCGCAAGGCGAGAACGGTAGCAGAGAGCACTGCGTTTTCAGCCCGCGACATTCTGGAGAGCAATAATCTACCGGAGGCCAGTCGGCTCGTTGACAGCTTTCAAAGGCGTGAGCGGACACAGGGGTGCATTCTTTACGACCGGGAGATCAATGTAATCGCCGTTACCGAGCGGATTGCCGGTTGGAAGGAACCGAACAGATCGTACCTGAAGCTCGTGCTCGAGACCAAGACTGCCCGAGGGGATCTGGAGCAATTCGGGGAATACCCGGTATACCGATACATTCAGCCCGTGTTCGGAGAGAACGACAATCCGCTCGGCCTTGTTGAAATCGTGTACGACACCTCCTATCTCTACAGCACGCTGGCCGAGCTGTGGCGCCGAATCAGCTACACGCTTATCGGCTTGGTATGTCTCATTGTGCTCGTATCGTTTGTCATTGAACGGCAGACATACATTCTCCCCCTACGCCATCTCACCTCTTGGTTCGGCCGTTTTCAGAAAGGCGAGGCCGACAAGCTGACTCCCTTCAGTGCGAAGGGAGAGTTTGGAAAGCTCGTGAGCGAGGTCGAGCAGGTTGCTCTGAGCCTCCGTGTGGCGAGGCGGGCGGTGTCGGACGAAGCGCATGCCCGTCTGCAGATGGAAGATATCTGGACCGAGACGAAACTCCGCGATCTCGTAAACGCGAGACTTCGCGAGAACTCCCTCTTCGTTGTGTCGAACCGGGAACCGTATATTCATACGATCGACGAGGGGAGCGGTGGTGTCAAGTGCGTTCGTCCGGCGAGCGGGGTCGTGACCGCGATCGATCCGATCATGCGCGCGTGTGGGGGAACGTGGATCGCGCACGGAAGCGGCAACGTCGACAGGAGATTCGTGAATTCGAAGAGGAAGCTCGGTGTTCCCCCCGGCGACGACCGCTATATCCTCAAACGTGTGTGGCTCACGAAAGAGGAGGAGGACGGCTACTACTATGGATTCTCGAATGAGGGGCTTTGGCCGCTCTGCCACATTACGCATACGCGTCCCATTTTCCGCGAGAATGACTGGCGGATGTACGAGAAGGTGAACCGCATATTCGCCGAGAGCGTGCTCGAGGAGCTGCCAGTTCGGAATCCCTTTGTGTTCATCCAGGATTACCATTTCACGCTGCTGCCGCGGATGATCAAGGAAAGACGCCCCGATGCAACCGTTGCGCTCTTCTGGCACATCCCATGGCCGAATCCGGAGGTGTTCGCTATATGTCCATACCGGCACGAGATTCTCGATGGCATGCTAGCGTGCGATCTCATCGGTTTTCACGTCCAGTTTCACTGCAACAACTTCCTCGATACGGTGAACAGGCTGCTGGAGGCCCGCGTCGATATGGAAAGATTCAGTATTGTGCGCGGTGAGAAGGAGACGTTTATCCATGCTTTTCCCATCAGTATTGATGGGCATTTCGGCGAGAACGCTCCTGCACCCGACATACGTCAAGTGGAACGCATCCGGACGGAGCACCATCTCGAAGGCAAGATCGTGGCTGTCGGTGTCGACCGTGTCGACTACACCAAGGGCATCATTGAACGGATCCTCGCGATCGATCGGTTCCTCGAGAAATACCCGGACTACCGCAAGCGGTTCGTCTTTATTCAAATCGGGGCGCCGAGCCGCACTCATATCAAGCGGTACCACGATTTCGCGGCTGAGGTCGACGAGCTCATTCAGAGGAAGAATTGGAAATACTCGGATGAAACGTGGCAACCCATCATCTATCTCAACCGGAATCTGCCGCCTGAGGAGATCAGGTCCTACTATGAAGTCGGCGATCTCTGCATCGTGAGTTCGCTTCATGACGGGATGAACCTTGTCGCGAAGGAATATGTCGCCTCCAAGCGGGGCGCCGACGCGATGCTCATCCTCAGCCAATTCACGGGCGCGTCGCGCGAACTCACAGATGCGGTGCTGATTAACCCATACTCGATCGAGGAATTCGCTGACGCCATCAAGTACGCCATCGAAATGCCGACGGCTGAAAAACGGAGACGTATGAAGAACATGCACACGATTGTCGAGGAAAACAACGTTTACCGGTGGGCCGCCAATACGATAACCGAGCTCACTGCCATGAAAAAGGGCGCGATCTCGTCCGAATGAACGGCGCGCCGCGCGCAGGGCCCGAACGGTTGAAAGGACTCGGCTCTTGCATTACCTTTTCGATCATCTGGACACGCTGGAAGCTATCCTAACGGGAAGACATGTTCTCCTGCTGTTGGATTTTGACGGCACGCTGGCGCCGATTGCCCCTACGCCTCATGAGGCGGCGCTCCCCGATGAGACGCGACGCGAGCTTGAGCGGATCGTGGATAGGTCCGTATGCTCGGTCGGGATCATAAGCGGCAGGGCGCTCGGCGACATCCAGGCCAAGGTGGGAGTCACCGGAATTACGTACGTCGGGAACCACGGCCTTGAGATAGCCCGGCCAGATGAGAAGCCACGGCGCATCGCCATGCCCCAGTTCCATATCCTGCTGGATCGGCTGAAGGAAGAGTTGGCTGCGAGACTCGCCACGTTCCCCGGTGCGATCATAGAGGACAAGGGGTGCTCACTCGCCGTTCATTACCGCTCGGTCGAGGAGAAGGATCGACCACGCGTCAAGCAGGCTGTCCATGAGACGGTAGGGACGTTCGGCGGCGAGCGGGAGATCAGACTCGGCACCGGTGCGATGGTGCTCGAGCTAAGGCCTCCGATCAGCTGCGACAAGGGAACGATCGTGTTGTCGCTCCTTCGGTCGGAGGCGCGCCGTCGCGTCGGCAAAAGCGTGTTCGCGATCTATCTCGGCGACGATGCAACGGACGAGGATGCGTTCAAGGCGATAAGGGGGAGAGGATGGGGGATCCTCGTCGGGAAGCCCAGGATTTCATATGCGGAATACTATCTCAATGATCCGGGCGAGGTCCTAACGTTTTTGCGGCACCTCGTCGCTCGACACGGAAAGGCGATCTAGCGGATGGATGCGCTGAAGCGGGCGGTAGACCCGTTCCGATTTTGCACGCGGATGAACCTGACCGAACTGACCGGCCTCTCGGTGTCGACGGTCGAGGATCTGCTCAGTCTTATAAAGACGGTCCCTGGCTCCTGCATCTATCACCATACGCATCGATTTCTTCAACAACACCAGTATCTGTCGCCCGAGCCGCCCAACGATTTTGCCCACTGGGTTACGAATGCGCTCGGGGACAACGAACTCGGTGAGCGCCTCGCAAGCATCGATACTATCCAGTACTCGACCATTCGGGGTTTGCGGGCGAAAATCGTTGCGACGATTGAGGAGCACGTCAGCCGCCATCCGGCCGCAGGAGGGCGATTGGTGCGAAAGGGCGAGGGGTTTCATTTCATGAAATCGGTCAGCTTCATTCTCCCGACGTCGTATGTTGCCTATGATCTGCGAGAGTTTGCGGAGATTCTCAAGAAGGTCACCATCGACTCGATCTATTTTCACGTTTTCGAAGCGAGGCTGCGCCTCGAACGCGGCACAAACGATTTCTCCTTCTGGATCGAAAGTTCTCTCGGAGAGACCATGCTGGCAAAGGAAATCGCGCGTCTCGATCCGTACACGCGAACGCTCGATAATCTCCGCAGGACGCTCATCCAACTCGTCGAAAAGAGGATATCGGAGGATGATGGCTTGCATCGATGAATATGGGCCGATCGTGGGACAGGCGATCATTGAAGACCTGCGGCTCCTCTCGGAGAAGCTCAAAGGCAAGGTCGTACAATATATCAACTCGACTTCGGTGGGGGGCGGCGTCGCGGAGATCCTGAACCGCATGGTCCCTCTCCTGCAGGATCTTGGCGTGGATGCGCGTTGGGATCTCATCAAAGGCGGCGAACAGTTTTTCACCGTTACCAAGAAGTTCCACAACGCGCTTCACGGGCGGCCCGAGGAAATCACTACCCGTGACTTTGATGTATTCCGCGAGACGAGCGCTCAGAATATCCGTGACGTGGGCATCTACGGCGACATCGTATTCATCCACGATCCACAGCCCGTCGCCCTCGTTGAACGAAAAGATGGGAACAAGTGGATCTGGCGGTGTCATATCGATATTTCGAACCCCGACCGAAAAGTGTGGAAGTTCCTGCGAAAATACGTTACGCGCTACGATTCG
>JAQTVX010000133.1 GCA_028706585.1 Candidatus Krumholzibacteriia bacterium
CCAGGTCGTCGCCAACGCGAAGAAGCTCGCCTAGGCGATCATGGAGCGCGGATACGACGTCGTGACCGGCGGGACCGACACGCACCTGTTCCTCGTCGATCTCTCGAAGCGCGGCCTCACGGGAAAAGACGCCGAGAAGGCGCTCGAGCGCGCCGGCATGACGGTCAACAAGAACACCGTCCCCTTCGACGAGAAGAGCCCGTTCGTCACATCGGGATTCCGCGTCGGCACGCCGGCATTGACGACGCGCGGCATGAAGGAACCGGAGATGGAGAAGCTGGGGGAGCTCATGACCAGGGTCCTCGACGACATGTCGAACGACGCGGCGATCGCGGAGGCGCGGAAAGCGGCCGCGAAGCTGGCGAAGCAGTTCCCTCTCTACGAGGAGCGCACGTGACGAGGCCCAGCTGGGACGAATATTTCATAAAGATCGCGCGCCTGGTGGCCGAGCGCTCTACGTGCATTCGGCGCCGCGTGGGCGCGATCATCGTCAAGGACAAGCGAATTATCTCGACCGGATATAACGGCGCCCCGCGCGGGCTCAAACACTGCCTCGAGGTCGGTTGTCTCCGCGAGGAGATGGACATTCCTTCGGGGGAGCGCCAGGAGCTCTGCCGCGGCGCCCACGCGGAGCAGAATGCCATTATCCAGGCGGCCTCGAGCGGTGTGAGCATGGAGGGTTCGACGATGTACTGCACGACCGCTCCGTGCGCGACGTGCGCGAAGCTGATCATCAACGCGGGCGTCAAGAGACTCGTTCTCGGCGAACGGTATCCCGACTCCCTCGGCGAGAGCCTCATCGAGGAAGCGGGAATCGAAACCGAATACGAGATACTCGATCCGAAGAGCTGAGTCCCCCCGACGCGGAGGTCTTTCGTGCGATGTCCTTCCTGCGGCCACGAAGAAGACAGGGTCGTCGATAGCCGCGCGACCAAGGAGAACTCGGCCGTGCGCCGCCGCCGCGAATGTCTCGAATGCGGCCAGCGGTTCACCACGTACGAATACATCGAGCACACGCCTCTAATGGTCGTCAAGAAGGACGGCCGGCGGGAGCATTACAGCAGGGAAAAGATCATGAACGGCCTGCTGCGGGCCTGCGAGAAGCGCCCCGTCTCCAGGGAATCCCTGGAGAAGCTCGTCGACGAGGTCGAAGAATCGATCGGGCGCCGCGTGCGCGACGAGGTCCCGACACAGGAGATCGGTAACGAGGTCATGAAGCTTCTGGCGAATCTCGATCAGGTCGCCTACGTCCGATTCGCCTCCGTGTACCGCGAGTTCAAGGATGCGACGCAGTTCTTCGACGAGCTGCGGAGGCTGATCGAGAAGAAGGAGTGATACGCCCGCCGGTCTCGAAGCAAGGCGGGCTTACGGAAGGTTTGATGGATGGCAGCGTCGGCGAGCGTCGTCGCTCGCATGGGAGGTCAGAGAAATGTCGCCTTCAATGCGGTCAGTGAGCGTTCGCGTGCTGACGGCGGTTGTAGCGGTGCTGTTCGCTCTCCAGACCCTGTGGTTCGTTTCCGCGCTCGCGGCGGAGGGGAAGACGTTTCGGCTCACTTTCAGCATGCCCGAGAACACGCTTCTGCATTACAAGGCTTTCAAACAGATCGGGCAGAGCTACGGCGGCTCGGATGTGTCGATGAACCAGACCGCCAAGGTCGATGTGACGTGCGACGGAAAGCAGGACTCCACCGGCGCATACAAGGTCGATTTGAATTACACGGAGGTCAAGACGAGCCTCGTCGCCAACGGCCGGCTTCAGGAATGGGAGCCGCCGATGAAGCTCGAAGGCTCGACGATCCGGGTAACCATCTCTACGGCCGGGGATATCGTTGCTTATGCGGCTGCTCGCCCCATCACGGGCATGTCGGGCCCCGATGACCTGCGCGATCTCGTCGATGCATGGTTCGTCAGGCTTCCCGATTCGGCGGTCGCCGTCGGCGAGTCCTGGAATGAACCGATTGTGGAGGGCGAACGCGAGGGCGGGGAACCCGACGCGAAAGGCGAGGTCGTGTACACCCTCAAGAAGATCGAAAAGAAGGGCGCCATCGACGTCGCCTACATAGAGGGCAAGATCAACCTGAAGCTTCACACCGATACGCCGGCGGGCGTGCTCATCGGGGATGGGAAGGGCGACGTGAAGGCGCGGGTCGCTCTCGTGGGCGGCTACATCGTCGAGTTCAAGGAAACGATGGAAATCAGGGGCGACGTCATCGCGAAGGATCCCATAACGGAAAAAGAGACCAAGATGAAGACCGCGGTGACCCGGAACTACGAACGCGAGCTGCAGCAGTAGCGCACGGCGAAAGTGGCTGAAGGGCGGAGAGAGAACCTGAAAGAGATGCACCTCCTCGATCACCTCGAGGAGCTCCGCTCGATGCTCATCGGATCCGCGATCGCGTGGTTGATCGCTTCGTGCATATTCTGGTTCTTTTCCGCTCAGGTGCTCGATTTTCTCATCCGCAGCCTGCCTGTCCAGAAGCTGTATTTCTACTCACCCGCCGAAGCCTTCATGATCCGTATGAAGCTGAGCTTCATTCTCGGGGTTCTTGTTTCGTTTCCCTATCTATTCTTCCGCATCTGGCGGTTCGTGTCGCCCGGGCTTTTCAAGAATGAGAAGGGCCTCTTCTTTCCCCTGGCCATCTGTTCCATCGTCCTCTTCTACGTCGGGCTCGCCTTCGCATACTGGGCTATGATGCCGATCGTTCTCCGGTTCTTCGTCAACTTCGGCACGGACAGGCTCTCTCCGCTCCTGTCCGTCGACAGGTATTTCGGCTTTGTGGCGAAGCTCTGCCTGGGCTTCGGGCTCGTCTTCCAGCTCCCGCTGGTCGTCATCGTGCTCACGTGGATGAGAGTCGTCTCGGCGCGCGCGCTTCTGAGGCAATGGAGATGGGTGATCATCATCATATTCAGCATCTCCGCCGTGCTCACGCCGCCGGATGCGGTCTCCCAGATCTTCATGGCCGTGCCGCTTTGCGCGCTTTTCTTCGCGAGCGCCGTCGCGTCCCTCATTATCGAGAAACGAAGAGCGAAGAGCGGGGGGAACGGAGGAGCCTAAAACCGCTCGAACGTTCATCGCTGCAATGAGATACCATGAATACCCGGGGGCGATACTCCTTGACACACCCCTATTCCCATGCTAATTTTATCCCGTTGCGCCCGCAAGAGCCAGGGAAGACGAACGATGGAAAAGGACGGTAATGAACCAACGCGATATCAAAAAGCTCGCGCCCATTCAATCGCTCGTCCAGGGTGAGCTCGAATCCCTCGAAAGCAGGCTTCAGGAAATCCTCGATTCGGATGTTCCGCTCATCGAGAACATCTGTTCCTACCTTAACGACAGGCCCGGCAAGCGCATCCGGCCGACGATCCTTTTTCTGACGGCACGGAGCGCCGGGAGCCGCGAACGGGACATGGTCACGGCCGGGCTCGCGATCGAGCTCGTCCATACGGCCACGCTGGTTCACGACGACATCATCGACGATCATATGGTGCGGCGGGGCAAGCCGACCGTGCGCGCGCGATGGGGAAGCGATGTCGCGACCCTCATCGGCGATTTCCTTTACTCGATGGCGCTGTCGTGCCTCGCCGAGGCCCGCATGTTCGACGTCATGGCAATCATCTCGCGGGTCACGCACGAGATGAGCACCGGCGAGCTCATGCAGCTTCAGCTCAGGCGCACCCTCGATCTGAACGAGGATCATTACATGGATATGATCGACAAGAAGACGGCGTCCCTTTTTTCCGCCTCGTGCGAGTGCGGGGCGCTCATAGGCGGGGAGAAGAACGGGCACCGGAACAAATTCTCTGGATTCGGGAAGAACATGGGGCTCGCATTTCAGATCGTAGACGATCTCTTCGATTACGTCGCGGCGGAGGCGGATCTCGGGAAGCCGACCGCATCCGACTTCTCCGACGGGCGGGTGACGCTTCCGTTCATCACGGCGTTCCGTAACGCGCCGGAGCAGGCGCGCAAAAGGGTCAGCGACCTTTTCACGGCGGATTTCGACAAGAAAAAGCACTGGGGGGAGATCGTAAATTTCGTTCAGAACTACGGAGGGGTCGATTATTCGCTCCGCAGGGCAAGGGACTTCGCCGATCGGGCGAAGGGGCATCTCATGGACGTGAGCTCCTCGCCCGAACGTGACGCCCTGTTTGTCGCGAGCGACTACGTCGTGGAGCGTGTGCATGCCTTCTGCAAATAGGGCGGGCTCGTGCGTCCTGTCTCCGATGTCTCGCTCGGTAGGCCCGGGCTTTTTTTATTGAGGGACGGCGATGGAAGAGAAAGAGGCGCTCTACTACGAGAAGCTGGATGGACTCAAGATCCGTTGCCGTCTCTGTCCGCACATGTGCGGCGTCGCGGACGGCGCCGCGGGAAAGTGCGGACTGCGGGAGAACCGCGGCGGCGTGCTCTTCGCGCTCTCGTATGGACGCACCGTCACGGTGAACGTCGATCCGATCGAGAAGAAACCGCTCTACCACTTCATGCCGGGGAGCGTGATTCTATCGATCGGGCCGAACGGCTGCACGTTCGCGTGCGACAACTGCCAGAACTGGCACATCTCGCAGGAGCGCTCGCCGACGCAGTTCATCTCGCCCGAAGAGCTCGTTCGGCTCTCGTCGCGCGAGGGCTCGATCGGGGTCGCGTTCACGTACACCGAGCCGCTCCTGTGGTTCGAATACCTCAAGGACGCGGCGCCCCTCTTGCGCGAGAAAGGCCTCAAATCGGTGATCGTGACGAACGGATTCCTCAACGAGGAGCCGGCTCGGGAGCTGGCTCCGCTCATAGACGGTTTCAACGTAGATCTCAAGGGGATCCGGGACGAGTTCTACAAGACGTACTGCGGCGGCCGGGTCGAACCGGTGAAGCGGTTCATCGAGATCGCCTCCGCCGTGTCGCACGTCGAGGTTACGAACCTGGTGATTCCGGGCCTGAACGACTCGCGGAAGGATTTCGAGGATCTCGCCGCCTGGCTCGCAGCGGTCTCGCCGGAGGTGCCGCTCCATTTTTCGCGATTCTTCCCGCAGTACCGGATGACGGATCGGTCTCCGACGAGCGAGAAGACGCTGCGGGAGGCGTACGATATCGCGCGCAAGAAGCTTCATTACGTATACGTAGGCAATATTTTCATCGATGGAACGGAGGATACACACTGCGCGAAGTGCGGCGCCGTGGTCGTGCGGAGAGTCGGATACACGGCCGAGGTTCTCGGGCCGAAAGGGATTTGTCCGTCGTGCGGCGCGCAGGTGAAGGGGGTTTGGATCTGAGTTGACGAAGATCGCACCGAAAACGCTCGCAAAGAAGATCATCAAGATAGCCTGGGAGAAGAAAGCCGAGGATATAGTGCTGCTCGACCTCAAGAAGGTATCGAGCATGACCGACTACTTCCTCATCTGTTCGGCTGGAAGCGGCGTTCAGGCCAGGGTCATAGCGGAGTCGATCCTGGAAGGGCTCGATGAGAGCAAGACCCTGTCGCACGTCGAGGGGCTCGAGGGAGCTCACTGGATTCTCATCGACTGCTTCGGCGTCGTCGTTCACATATTCCTGCCCGAGGTTCGCGAGTTCTACGGGCTCGAGCGTCTCTGGGGCGACGCCCCGCGCCAGGAGTTCCCAGATGGCATCTAATGTCGTGAAACCGCCGGGAAGAGATCCGTCGGCGAGCGACCGGGTGCGCTCCGCGCTGGCCGCCGCGCTCTCGGAGCTGGGCCTCGCGGTCGAGAGCGCCCGGATACAGATAGAGCGCCCCGACGATACGACGCACGGCGATCTCTCGACGAACGTCGCCCTCGTCATGGCGAAGCAGCTGAAGCGCAACCCGCGCGAGCTAGCGGGAGAGATCGCGGGGCGCGTGTCGCTCGACAAGGATTTCGTAGACAGGGTCGAAGTGGCGGGCCCCGGATTCGTCAATTTCGCGTTTTCCCGCCGGTACGTGACGGAGCAGGCCAAAGAGATCGTGAGGCTCGGGAGCTCATACGGCAACTCCGATCTCGGCGGCGGCCGCGCGATCCAGGTCGAGTTCGTTTCGGCGAATCCCACCGGGCCTCTCGTCATCGTCTCGGCGCGCGCCGCGGCTATCGGCGCTGCCCTCGTCAACATCCTCCGCAAGACGGGTTTCGACGCGCAGGCGGAGTACTACGTGAACGACGCGGGAACGCAGGTCGCCAAGCTCGGGCTCTCGCTTCTCACGAGATTCCGCCAGAGGCTCGGGGAGGATGCGCCGTTTCCCGAGGACGGCTATCCTGGAGAATATCTCGTCGATATCGCGCGGGCGATCCCCGAGCAGGACGGCCGCGCATGGCTAGCCCTGGCGGAGGCGGAGGCCGCCGCCGCGTTCGGCCGATT
>JAQTVX010000134.1 GCA_028706585.1 Candidatus Krumholzibacteriia bacterium
CGCCGATGTCGATTCGCTCGTGAAAACAGGCTCAGCCATCGATGACCATGCGCGAACCAACACGACGTCCGTTTACACCGCCGGCGAGCTTTTCCCAATGCTTCCCGAGAGACTCTCTACGGATCTGACATCCCTCGGCGAGGGGCACGCGCGCCTCGCGATCGTCATCGAGATCACCGTTGCCGCCGACGGCACGATCGTTGAGTCCGACCTCTATCGTGGCATCGTGATGAACAAGGCGAAGCTGGCTTACAACGGCGTGGCTGCATGGCTCGACGGGACGGCGCCGGAGCCGCCGCGGGTGACAACCGTGCCGGGGCTCGATGAGCAGCTTCGTATCCAGGACCGTGTTGCCCACGCCATGCATACATTCCGACACCGACAAGGCGCGCTCAGCCTGGAGACACTCGAGACCAAGGCCGTATTCGATGAAGACATTCTCACCGATCTGCAGCCCGAAGAGAAGAATCGAGCCAAGGAATTGATCGAGAACTTCATGATCGCGGCCAACGGCGTGACGGCCAAATATCTCGACAGAAAAGGGTACCCATCCGTACGGAGAGTATTGCGGCTGCCGGATCGCTGGGATCGAATCAGGGATCTGGCCACCCGCGTCGGCAAGATCCTGCCCCCGGAACCGAATGCGCTCGCGCTCGAGCACTTCATCGTAGAACGCCGCCATGCGGATCCTGAAACGTTCCCCGACCTCTCACTATCCATAGTCAAGCTCCTGGGCTCGGGCGAGTATGCCGTCGAGCGTCCCGGGCGGCAGGTACAGGGACACTTCGGACTCGCCGTGAGAGATTACTCGCATTCCACCGCACCCAATCGCCGCTTTCCGGATGTTATCGCTCAGCGGCTGCTCAAGGCGGCGCTCGCCGGCCAGCCGGCTCCGTACGATCTCGACCGGCTGGAGGAGCTGGCTCGTCACTGCACGGAACAGGAAGACAACGTTGCCAAGCTGGAGCGACAGGTGCAGAAATCGGCGGCGGCGCTTCTCTTGGTCTCGCGGATCGGCGAGCGGTTCGACGCGATTGTGACCGGCGCCTCCGACAAGGGCACATGGGTGCGCATCTCCCGGCCGCCCGTGGAGGGAAAAGTCATTCGCGGGGCCGCCGGTCTCGACGTCGGCGATCGGGTGCGCGTCGAGCTCGCCGGCACCAACGTCGAGAGAGGTTTTATCGATTTCTTCCGGGTCGGGACATGATGGCCGATTTCGTCAGCGGCCGTATATGCGCGAGAGTCCGATCTCTTCAGCGTCCCCCCTCTAGTTCCCGATCTTCTCCAGCAGACCCTTGGCCTTGTCTCTGAGCGAGCCCCCCAGCTTTTCCTTGACCAATCGATCAATCTCGGAGCCGGCGATCTCGTTGGTCGCTTTCCCGGCCACGGCCGTCAGGATAATCCTCGCGATCTCATCCGGCGGCACGCCGTTCGTTCCGCCGACATTGTCGAGCCGGATATCCGGAAGCTCGATCGTGCGCTTCTCGAGCCCGAGCGCCGATGCGTCGACCTCGATGCGTCCTTTCTCGATCACAAACTGCTCGATTCGGATCCGCGTGATCCGCCCCTCTGATTTGCCGCTTTCTTTCGCCGTGCCCGCCGCCTGAGCCTGCACACGCTTGCGGAGCTCATCGATGTTGGAAGCGCCGGTCTTCGTTATCTCGGCGTTGACCACCGGAGCCTGTACGCGAATCGCGTCGATGACGATTGGGTCTTGGCGGACATTCCTGATATCGATAGTGACGGTGATATCACTGAGCGAAAACGCCGTGCGAGCCCTGAACCCGTCAGGGCTCGCTACCTGGAGCCCCTTGATCGATCCGCGCCCCTCGCGAAGCGAGATGTCCACACCGGAAACACGGACGCTGGTCTGGGTCGCCTCGCTGCCATGTTTCTCGATGGCCTTCGCGACGAGCGAGTCGAGGTTGGACAGCACCGAGAAAACGACGATGGCGATCACGATGATCGCGATAAGCGCGACAATGAGAGGCTTTTTCATTTGAGACCTCGTTTCGACGGCGTTCATGCGTCAATGCGTTGGAAAGCTTCATGGTATGGAAATCCGGAAGTCCTGTCAAGACGCACGCGCTCGATCGGAGAGCGAAGGCAAGCCGCGTCAGTCGACTGAAGCGGGGGGCTTGACTTCCCTCGAAGCAACGACTACCCTTTGGAATCATTATTAACAGGAGGACACGGAATGACCATTCGCAAGGCCATATCATTTGTTTCGATGATCCTGATATTCATCCTCATCCCTGTCTCCTGCGCGATCAATCCCGTAACCGGCAAGAGAGAGCTCATGCTGGTCACGGAGCAGGACGAGATCGCCCTCGGAAAACAGTCCGATGAGGAAATCGGCCAAACGTACGGCTTCTACGAGGATGCCGCATTGTCGGAGTACGTCAACCGCATCGGCCAGAGCCTGGCCAGGAACACGCAGCGACCGAATGTCGAGTACCATTTCAAGGTGCTGGACACGTCGATCATCAACGCCTTCGCCGTGCCGGGCGGATATGTGTACGTGACGCGCGGCATTCTGGCGTACCTGAACGACGAGGCTGAGCTGGCTGGGGTCATCGGCCACGAGCTCGGCCACGAGAACGCCAGGCACATCGCCCGTCAGATGAGCCGCCAGCAGCTTGCCCAGCTGGGGCTCAACGTCGGCATGGCCGTGTCGGAGAATCTCCGCAAATATGCGGGCCTGGCCAACCTCGGCGCGAGCATGCTGTTTCTCAAATTCAGCCGGGATGACGAGCGTCAGGCGGACGATCTCGGCGTCGAGTACGGCAGCAAGACGGGTTATGACACATATCAGATGGCCGCGTTTTTCGAGACACTGGATAGACTCAGCGCGGGGAGCAGCACGGGGCTGCCCGATTGGTTTTCAACGCATCCCAATCCGGTCAACAGGGTAGCGTCCGTGAAAAGCAAGACAGCGGAATGGCGCCAGAAGCTCACCCGAACTCAGTATGCGGTCAATCGCAACGACTACTTGAATAAGGTCAACGGGATCGTTTACGGCGACGATCCGCGTCAGGGCTACGTGGAAGGTAACGCCTTTTACCACCCTACCATGAAATTCACTTTCCCTATTCCAAGCGGCTGGCAGGTCAACAATACGCCCGCGCAGGTTCAGATTGTCTCGGAAAAACAGGACGCCGTCATCCTGCTCGCGCAGGACAAGGCAACTTCGATCTCCACCGCCGCGGATCAATTCATAGAAGACGCCAAGGCGACGGTGCAGTCGAGAGAGAAAGTGAAGGTCAACGGTTTTCAGGCGGAGAAGGTCGTTGCGCGTGTGATTTCCGACGAGGACACGCTGCGGACCATGTCCTACTTCATCGCCAAAGGAAACGCCGTCTACGCGTTTCATGGACTGACCAAATGGAATCAATTCTCGCAGTACTCGGCGGCGTTTTCCAAGACAATGAGCGGGTTCAAGACTCTGGATGATGCATCCAAGATCAACGTGAAGCCGCAGCTGCTCGTGGTCAAAACCGCCACCAAAGCCGGCAGCGTGGGCACGACGCTGAGACAACTCGGCACGTCGGATACCGATCTGGAGCAGCGAACCATTCTCAACGGAATGCGTTCTACGGACAATCTAACCGCGGGAACATTGATAAAGACCATAGCGAAGTAGCTCCGCTCCACCCAGACTGATAGAATGCGTAGTATGAAGCTGCTGCGTCTTTCAATCGAAGGCATCATTCTCCTCTATGCCGCCGCGTTCTTTCTCGTCACCCTCGGCATTCACCTGGCTTATTTTCCCATCGGGGATATCGGGGTCGAATCGGATTTCTACGGCGAGCTCGTGGTCTCCGCCAAGGCGCTCGTCGCGCATCATTTCTCGGTCGAGAACTACCCATACAAGGGCCCCTTCTACTCGTTCGCTCTGGTTTTCGTTCGCCTGTTCTGCAGGGATTGGTACTTGAGCGGCGTCATTCTCAATGGCCTCTGCGCCGCGGCATCATTGATCATCCTATTCCGACTCCTCTCGCGCATGTTCGATCGGACCGTCGCCCTCCTCACGACACTCGCCGTATCGCTTGGGGTCGAGTACTTCACGCTGGCCCACAAGGCCTCCTCCGATATGCTCTTCGCCTTCCTGTGTCTTTGCGCCATCTCTTTCCTTTTCAGGGAGGGATACTCCCGACGAAACATAATTCTCGGCGGGATCCTGAGCGCATGCGCATTTCTGACGCGGTATACCGGTGCCTGTCTGCCGGTCACCATGGTCGCAATGCTCGTCGTGAATCCCGGTCGCTGGACGAGAAGATGCCGCTCGGAAGCGGCATTGATTTACTTTGGGGTGTTCCTCGCGGCCTGTGCCCCCTGGTTCATCATGAGCTATCGCGAGACCGGGAACCTGCTCGCGACGCGCAATATCGAGAGCATTGTCAGGGAGTTCTACGGAGGCGACGGTACGGAGGGTGCTCCGGAAGGCGGATTCACGTCGATGGCTCAGGTTTTCACGCATGATCCCATGCATTTCATAGGACACTACCTCCTCAATATTCCGTCGCATTTCTGGTTGGACATGCGCGGCTTCCTGGGAATCGACGCGGGGATTCTCGTCATGATCGGCATGTTGAGACTGATCGTCCGCCCGCCGACGCGGATGCAGTGGGCATTCTATATTTTCGCTATAAGCTATTTCTTGCTCCTCTGCACCGTATTCTATCTCTCGCGATTCTCAATACTCCTCTCGCCCGCCTACTTTGCTGTGCTGTTTTCCATGCTACTCGGCCTTGGGGAGAAGAGAAGATCGGCGCCTGCGCGCCGAGAACAAGCTCCGCGAGCCGGAGCAGAAGCCGCTCGAATATTCGGCATTATCCCGCGGACGTTCCTCGGCGCAGCGGCGACCGCCGTTCTCGCGGTCCTTCTCCTGACGAGGATCACGGGAATCGTCGAGGCCGAGAAGTCCTATTACAAGCTGCGTCCGCTGCCCGTCATCGACGCGGCGCGGTTTCTCAAGGAATATGTGGCGGGCGAAAACAGGCCCGGCCAGGCCACGATCATGGCTCGCAAGGCTCACATTGCCTACTACGCGGATCTCGCTTACGCCAGGTACCCTAGGCAGTTCTCTGTTCCCTACGGGCTTCTACGCTACGCGCGAAACCGAAAAATCGATTTCCTCGTATACGGTAACATTGAGCGCTATTACTTCAGGCATCGCGAAGTCCCCGAAGGCTGGAAGGCGCTGGCGAGTGCGGATGGGGTGAAGACCGTCTACTCGACCCCATCAATCACGATCTACGAGATCTCCCACGGAAACCCATCAGCACCCGGCAGGCGATGATCCAGACGATCTCCGCTACCCCTTGTCCTCGCGGAAATCGCCCCAGGCCAATTGCACCGCCGTGAGCCCGGCAAGAACAGCCGTCTCGGCGCGGAGGACTCGTCCGCCCAGAACCCAAGGGAAGGCCATGTCCTTCAGGTTCTCCCGCTCGGCATCCGAGAAGCCCCCCTCGGGCCCCACGAAGAGGATGATTCGCCGCGGAGCGACCGTGGGCGCCTGGGTTCCGTGGCTCCGGTCGTCGAGAAATAGGGAGAGATCCGCACCGGCCGCCGGCGAAGCAAGGAAGGCGTCGAGCGACATGGGCGCCAGGAGCTCCGGGAGCGAGCTCCGACGGCACTGCCTGGCGGCCCGGATGACCTGCCCGGGCCAGGCGTGCGCCTTCTCATGCTCGAGGCCATGCGGGGGCACGCCGTACTCGGTGAGAAGAGGAACGATGCGCGCGACACCGAGCTCCGTCGCCTTCTGCACAACGAAGATCATCCGCTGCCGGGCCAGGACGGCGCAGGCGAGGGTGATCTCCACAACCGACTCGGGCGAGCGGGGCATCCGTTCGTATGGGATGGCTACGCCGCCATCCTTGCCGAGTTCCTTGAGGGAGGCGCGGAAATAGGCGCCCTCATCGTTCCTCACGGTAAAAGCTTCCTTCGGGTTCACCTCGCGTCGGATGAGACGCCGCGCCAGGGCACCGTCGAACACGAAGGGAACCTGCAGCTCGATGGACGGAACTATGAGCGGGGGGTCACCCGGGGCGTCGTACCGACCAAAGGCAGGACGCGATCGCCCTTGGTTTCTCTGCGCATCACGGCCGGACATACTGATGCCTTTCCGCAGAGGACCCTATCTGACTCGGACGCCTCACGATGTCTTCCGTTAAGGGGTTCTTCTCGGCAGCTTCGCTATCTTCCCTTTTGCCTTTTGTTCCTGTTTGCTCAGCTTCTGTTTCTGACCCTTGTTCTTATCCTTCTTGCCTTTGTCTCCCATTGCGTGCCTCCTTTTCCCCTTGTCCGTCATCTTGTCGC
>JAQTVX010000003.1 GCA_028706585.1 Candidatus Krumholzibacteriia bacterium
GGAACGGTCACCGTAACCGGTAACGGAACCGGTGCAACCGACTCGGTAACCGACGTGACGACGATCGTAGCCGGGAACCTCGTGCTCGTGAAGTCGGTCACGCCGACCGGCTCGCAGCTTCCGGGCACGGAACTCACCTATCGGACGGATTACTCGAACGTGGGAACTGCGGATCTAACCGCGATCGCCATCTATGACGCGATTCCGGCTTGGACCCAGTACCGCGTCGGCTCCGCCGCAGCGGGAACGCTCGCAGCAGGCATCACGGCGATTACGATGGAGTTCTCGGACGATGGTGGAGCGACATGGACGTACGTGCCGGTTAGCGGCGGAGGCGGCGCCCCGGCCGGCTTCGACGCCAATGTCACGAATGTCCGCTGGACGCTTTCAGGAACGCTCGGCGCCGGAAGCGCTACGGCTGACGGCGTGAGCTTCACCGTCAGGATCATCGCCGAATAGTCGGTGGTTGACATTATTGCGGCGGGGGCGGCGACCGCGCCCCCGCCGCAGATCTGCTTAGAACAAGAGGCAGGCCCTTCGGGGCCGACCTCTCGTTCGATTTCTGGAGAAAAAAGAGTGAGGATGCCTTTGACCAGATGTGCAAGAAGCGGACAACTTGTTTTCTTGCTTGCGGTTGCAGGGCTCACTCTCTTTGCTTCGGCTGCCCGGCCCGCCATCCCTCCGGCCGGACAGGTGATAACGAGCCGGTCGCTGGCCCGGTACCAGGCCGGAGGCCAGTTCCTCAGTGTCTACTCGAATGAAATCTCGTACAGCGTGCTTGCCCTCCGCGGCCCTCTCGTTACCCCCGATGGAACGACCGGCGCTCCGTCGAGTACGGTCTTCGCGTTCGCCGGGCAATCGGCGACCTTCACATTCACACTGACAAACGCTGGAAACGTAGAGGACGCGTTCGATGTCCACCTCGAGTTCCCGGCGCCATCGGACTTCTTTCCGTCGAAAAGCTCCGTTTTCTATGATGTCGACCGAAACGGCGTCATTGCGCTGGACGAGGCGGCGGTCACCGAAGTCGGGCCGCTCGCCCCGGGCGAAGACGCCCAGCTCATCGTCAAGGCGACGCTCCCGGCGAGTCTCATGGGGGGCGAAATCGCGCACATAAACCTGGTTGCCGTCTCGCGCTCCGATGCTTCGGCGGTCGACGCCGACAACGTCGTCCGCGTCGTAGCACGCGTCGAAGCGCAGGTGGCGCTCGCCCTCGATGCGGACAGGACGGACGCGATGCCCGGGGATACGATCGCGTTCGCCGCGAGCTTCACGAACACCGGGGAGCGCGCTGCCGGAGACGTCGTCATCCCCAGTTTCATCGATTTGAACGGCATGAGCGAAGGTACCGAGTACGTGCCGGGCTCCGCGGCCTCGACCGCGGGTGGCGGCATCGAATATTACGACGGAACGGTGCAAGCGTGGACCGCGACCGCGCCTTCTCCGAATCGCGTCAAGGGCGTTCGCCTTGGTCTGGACAGTCTCGCGGCCGGCGCTTGGGGCACGTTCTCGTTCCGCGTCCGGGTGAATGACGACAGGATCGAAGGAGACCTGCACGAGAGAGCCGCGGCCGATTATACCGGCGGAAACGGCGTATCGTATTCTCTCGAGTCCAATGACGTCGCGGTGCGCGTTGGGCGCGTGAGCTTGATCGCAATCGGACCTCGGGGAAACCCTTCGGCCGCCGCGGGAAACATCGATGATCGAGTCGTGGTCACGCTCGGCGGATCGAGCGATTCCTGCACGCTCTGGCACGAGATTCTGAACGAAGGCAACTTCGACGACTCGGTGCGCGTCGCCCTCGTGGACTCCGCGTCGGTGCCGGCTGCGTGGCAAATCGATTTCGTCGATTCCGCCGGCGCCGCGCTCCCACGCGAAGGCAGCTTCCGCGCCATGGCGGGAATGATTCGCCGCGGAATGTCTTTCGTAGTCGGCCTGCGGATCAGCTCGACGAACGGGGGACTGCGAAGATTCGCAGGTAGAGAGCTCTCTTTCGCCGTCGAAGCAGCCTCCACCATCCATCCGGAGGCGAGCGACCGCGTGGACGACATCGTCGTCAAGGCGAATATCCCGGTTGTCTCGATCGAGCAATCCATCCGCGAGCCAACGGCGCAAGTCGGGGATGTCCTGAGCTTCATCATCACCGTCGAAAATGTGATCGAGGAGACCTCGATCGATAGCGTAGTCGTCGTTGAACATCTCTGTCCCGGCCTCGGTTACGCGGGTGGCAGCGTCGAGCCGACTATCGGCGGCGGCGTGCTCACGTGGAACGTCGGGAGCCTCGCTGCCGGCGAGAAGCGCGAGATCGTTTTCCGCGCCATCGTCAAGGCGGGACAGGAGACGGGAAGGCTCGCGAGCTCCGCTTGGGTGAGTGGCGTCACCGACGCGGGGGATGGCGTTTCCGACGGTCCAGCCTGGGCGTCCGTTCTCATCGTCGAAGGAGTATTCACGCGTCGGGGCATACTGTCCGGCGCCGTGTTCGAGGACGCGAATTCGAACGGCATCCGCGACGGAGGCGAGCGCGGTGTTCGCGGCGCGTCGGTCTTCATCGAGGACGGCACGTACGCCGTGACCGATTCGTTCGGGCTCTATTCCATTCCCGGCGTCGACGAGGGAAGGCACGTCGTGCGGGTCGACCCCGCCTCCATTCCCGACTCGCTCGCGGCGGGGAGCGCCGGATATTTCGGCATGGGCGTCTCGGGAGACGCGCTCATAGACCTCGCTCCATCGGGACACCGCCGAGTGGATTTCGCTCTCGTGCGATCCATCGACTCTCACGCGAAGATAGCGCCCCCGGTCGGCACGTCCGGAGGAAGCTCGGAGAATCCCGCGGGCGGCAACGCCGCGGCGGGCTTCTCCGACCTGGCCCGGGAGACCGGGGAAAACGCGGCAGCGACCGCCTCGCCGGATAGCGTGCAGTCGTACGAGGCGATCACTCTGTCGAGCACGCACTTCGAAGCCGGCCTCGCAGCGATCGAGGCGATTCCGCTGAGCCAGATTGCCACGCTGTCGCTCTGGATAAATGATCATCCGGGCTGGAAGCTATTGATCGCCGGGCATACGGACAGCATTCCCATCGCGAGCGCCGAATACCCCTCCAATCTCGAGCTTTCGATCGCCCGGGCCCGTTCCGTGTTCCAGATGTTCCGCATGAATGGAATCTCCGAAGATAGGATGGATTACACCGGATTCGGGTCGCGGATGAGCGTGGCGTCGAACGCGACGGCGGAGGGGCGAGCGCTCAACCGGCGCGTCGAGATCCACGCCGTGCCGCCGGCCGGTTACAGCGGGGGGGATCCGGGTCTTCCCGCGATCCTGAGCCAATCGGAGGCGGAGGAGTATTCGTTGGCGGATACCACGGGAGTGTGCGCGGATATCGTCAAACCGGAGGAAGGCTCCGTGTTCTACTCACGCGGCGAGATCGACGTTGAGATCATATCGCCGCTCGGCTCGGAGGCCGAGCTCTATGTCAACGATGTTTCGATCGACAAGGCGCGGATCGGTCTAAAGAGGATCGACGGCGCGAACAACACATTTGGCTCGATCTTCTATGGCGTGAAGCTCGCCGAGGGCAAGAACGACATTCTCGTCGTGTGCAGAGAGTACGGCGGCAAGCGGAACGCGTGCGTGCGGCACGTCTATCTCGCGGGGCGGCCCCAGATGATCGTGCCGGAGCATGAGGTCGTCACCGCTCCGGCCGATGGCAAGACCGCTCCGGAGATGGTGTTTCTCGTCAGCGACAAGAACGGGCTCCCCGTTCGCGACGGAATATTCGCCACTGTGAGCGGCCCCGAGGATCTCGTCGCTCGTCTCGACGTGAATCCTCAGCAACAGGGAGTGCAGGTCGCGACTGCAGGAGGCCGCGTCGCCCTCTCGCTGCCGCCGCTGCGCGAATCGAGAACGGAGCGTCTCCATGTCGAGCTCGAGGGCACGAGCGCCGTCTGCCGCGTCGTCTACGAGACGCCGCTCCGGAACTGGTTCCTGTTCGGCTACGGCGAGGGCGAGCTGGGATACAGCAGCCTTTCGGGGACGCCGCTCGCGCAGCGTGTGATCGAAAAGCAGCACGACGGCGCGTTCGCCGAAGGCAAGCTCGCATTCTACGGCCAGGGCGAGATCGCCTCCGGCCACGTTCTCACCTGCGCCGTCGATACGCGTCCGCTGCGTGAGGATGCGCTCTTCAGCCGCATCGAACCCGAGAAGTACTATCCCATATACGGCGACGCGAGCGGGCTCAAGTTCAACGCCGCCTCGCGGAGCGGCACGTTCCTGCGCCTCGACCATCGCAAATACGGCTTGATGCTCGGGGATTTCCGCACCGACCTCGGGAAAGCGGAGTTCACGGGCTACCGGCGTTCGTTCAACGGCGTCACGGGAGAGGCGCGTTTCGCCCGGAGCAATGTCCGCGGGTTCATCACGAGGACCGATCAGGTGACGTATCAGGAGGAAATCGGCGCCGACGGAACGAGCGGCTTCTACTTCCTCAAACATTACCCGCTCGTCGAGAACAGCGAGAAGATCCGCATCGAGGTGCGGGATCGATACCGAAGCGAGCGGATTGTCCGCGTCGACTACAAGCAGATCAATAGGGATTACGATATCAATTATATGGACGGGAGCATTCTCTTCAAGGAGCCCGTTTCCGCCTTCGATGAGGACTTGAATCCGGTAACGATCGTCGTGAGCTATGAATGCGGCGGCTCCGGCGGACGGAATTTCATCTACGGGGTGCGGTCATCGTCCTCGGTCACGGACAGCCTCACCTTCGGCGCGACGGCGGTGGTCGAGGAAGAGGGCGTGGAGAACTACTCGCTATTCGGTTTCGATCTCTCGGGCAGGGTGCGGCGCGGGCTCGGCGTGGAGAGCGAGTTCGCGCACAGCGAGAAGTTCGCCGTCGGCGGCGGCAACGCGTTCAACGTGCTCCTCAAGGGCGACGCGGATACCGATGTACGCTGGAACGCCTACTATCGCGATGTGGACAAGAGCTTCTTCAACTCATCATTCTCCGGCGGCAAGACGGAGCTCGGCAGCCGCAAGGCAGGCGGCGAGCTCGCATGGAGCCTGAATCCGGTCTTCGGCCTGAGCGCGAAAGCCTACCGGCATTCGTTCCGCGAGCAGGACGAGACAAAAGACTATCTCGACGTCGTAGGGCGATATAGAGCCGGCTCGCTCGAAACAAAGGCGGGCGTCGTCGCCGCCGGCCACGATGACGCCAAGGACGGCGCTCGGTCGTCCATCCTCATGCTGACCGGGCTCGCCCTCAAGGGTTCCAAGATGGCCGGAGAGCTGCAGTGGGACCAGATCGTATCGGGCGAGGATGTCGACGAGTATCCGAGCCGCCTCCAGGCGAAGCTCTCGCGGCGCATCTGGCACGACGTTGCGATGACATTCAAGCACGAGTACCGGACGGGCGTACGCAGCGGAACGCGCCATCTCACGCAGATCGGGTTCGAATCCAACATCACCGAGGGCCTTCAGGTCTATTCGCGCTACCAGCTCGAAGGGGCGGCGAGCGGCGAACGGGGCGAGGCGACGATGGGGATCAAGAACCGTTTCGTTCTGGCGGATGATTTGACGGCGACCATCGCCGTGGAGAAGGTCGCCACCGTGAGCGGTGCGCGGACGGATGACTATCTCTCGATTGCGACCGGCGCGCTCTATACGCCCAAGGAAGGGGGCTACCGCCTCAAGGAGGATTACGAGATCCGCGTCGAGCCCGATCGAATGAAGCATCTTGCGAGTCTCGCGGCGTTGAAGCGTCTGACGGAGCGCTGGAGCGTGCTGGCGAAGGGGGACCTCTGGTTCTCGGACGAGAAGATCGAAGACAACCGCGTCAAGGGAAACTCGACGCTTGGAATCTCCCTTCGGCCGCGCTGCGCGGAGAAGCTCACAATACTCTCGCTCGTGCAGTCCCGCTACGAGAAAAACAGTCCCGCATATCCGGCCGCGGTGAACAGGGAGCTTCTCACGTCGATCGAGGCGAACTGCGCGTTGAGCGCCCTCATGGAGCTTGAAGCCAAGCTTGCCGCGCGTTGGGTGGACAATTCGTTCATGGGCTATTCGACCGGCTCCTCGGCGTACATGTACCAGACGCAGGCGATACGGACCATCGCGGAGAGATGGGACGTCGCGCTCAAGGCGCGCGTCGTCCGCCAGTGCGAGACGGCCACCACCAGCTACGGCGGAGGAGTCGAGCTCGGCAGGCTCGTCGCGCGCAACGTCCGGGTGAGCGCCGGGTATGATTTCGGGGGATATGACGATCCCGACCCGGCTACCGAAGGCTTCACGCGAAACGGGTTTCACGTGGGGTTACAGCTCAAGTTCGAGGAGAAGATCATGAGCTACTTCTACGGCGGCGCCGAGGAGGAAAAATGAGGTCTGGAATCCGCATGGCCTCAATCGCTCTGGCGGCGCTCATCTTCGCGTCGTGGCCATTCGGCGATTCGCGCGCGGGGGAGCTCGTGCAGAACGGCGGTTTCGAGGCGGGGGCCTTCACCGGCTGGGTGAACGGCGCCGGCAATACCTCGGGGCAGTACAATAGCTCATGGGCCGACCACACGGTCGTTCTCGATTGCCCGTTCGCCGGAAGCTACTCGGCGCTTCTCGGGTTCAAGTATACGGCCCAGAGGGCCAACCGGTTCGGCTACATGTACCAGGACGTCTCCGTTCCGACGAACATTTCGCAGGCCACGCTATTCTTCAAGTTCAGGCAGCAGGGATACGACGGTCTCGAGTACGATCCGTTCCGCATGCAGATTCGGAACACGTCGAATACCGTTCTCGCCACCGTCATCACGTACGCCTTCTCGGAGTGGGACGACCAATTCAAAGACAGCGGCTGGCTCGATGACAACAACGCATCTCCCGTTGGATACGATTTGACGTCATACTCCGGACAGACGATCAGGCTCTATTTCAGGCAGGACAATCTCGTCGACAATCTCTACAGGACATGGGTCTTCGTCGACAACGTGTCGGTTATATACAGGAAATTCGCCGATCTGGCGGTCGACGGCAACGGCAACGACGTTTTTGGAACGACCGGCTCAGGCGCGGGAGGCACCTCGGCGCTGAGCCGCGAGCCGGGTCAAATCGCGACGTACATGCTTGACGTCGAGAACGAAGGGCTGGATAGCGACTCCTACACTCTCAGCGTGACGCCTCCATCAGGCTGGTCGGTGAGCCTGCGCTACGGAGGCGTCTTGCACACCTTTCCGTGGACGACGCCGGTCATTGCCGCGGGCTCGAAGATCCAGGTCGAGGTGCTCGTGAGCGTTCCGGCGGGACAATCGACGGGAGGCTATTCGACGATCCTCGACGCGATTTCGCCCGCTCACTCGAATCGCTACGACAGCGTGCGGCTCACGACGAACGTGGTACCGGCCGTCTACGGCGCCGATTTCGCGATCGACGCGAATGGATTCGGCGTAATAGACGCCTCTGGCGGCGGCGGCGTTTCGTACCGCGAAGCTAATCCTTCAACGCAGGTGACGTACACGGTCGATCTCTACAACATCGGCGCGCGGGCCGACTCGTTCCAGATCCATTTCACGGCGCCGTCTCCGCTAACCGCCGTCATGGTCGACGGCGGCACGATTCGAACCGGTCAGTTCAAGACACAGCGCATCGACCCGAGCGCATCTGCCTCCTACACGTTGCGAGTGACCGTGCCCGCCTCGCTCCTCGGCGGGGATTATTCGTCGTTCGTTTACGTGAAATCGCTGACCGATACCCTCAAAAAGGACGGTGTCCGCGCAGTGACGAGGGTGAAGGCGCCCAAGGTCGACATAGTTATATGCGGGAGCGGCGATAATATCATCGACGCGACGTCGAGCGGTCTCGGCGGGAGCGCCACAGTCGCCGGAATGCGCGGCATCACGGTCTATTTCCCGTTGATCCTGCAAAACGAGGGCGGCGTGGCCGATTCTTTCGCCATTTCGTGGACGCGGCCGGCGAACGGCTGGACCGCCGTTCTGATCGACGACGCCGTGAATCATTCGCTCCCTTGGACGACGTCAAGCCTGGCCGCGTTCAGCGAGAAGAGCTACGTGCTCGCGGTGACGATTGCCTCGAACGCTTCCTACGATACGTATCGCTCCGTGCTCAACGCCGTGTCGGCCGTCTCGAGCACTGTGCGCGAGAGTGTGGCGCCGATCATCGCCGTCGCCACCGGCAACGAGGTGGATCTCTCGATCGACGGGAACGGGGCGAACGTGTACGGAGCCCTCGGCTCGGGGCTCGGCGGGAGCTCGATCAAGACGGCAGCGCCGGGCTCGACGGTGAGCTTTGCGATCGTCGTCGAGAATGAATCGGGCGAAAATCTCTTCGATCTCTCGTGGAATACGCCGTCCGGATGGCTGGTCTCGATGGGCGATTCGATTTCGTCGATGCGCGGCGTGACGGCGCTCACATACACGCTTCAGGTGCAGATTCCTTCGAACTGCCCCGGCGGAACGTTCGATATCATCATCAACGGCGTAAAGACGAACAAGAAGTACTTCGTCGACAGCGTCAGGGGCAGGTTGCTCGTGACGGCTCCGCACATCGTCGACGCCCTCGTCGACGGCAACGGCGATGAAGTGTTCGGAGCGACCGGCTCCGGCGCCGGTGGATCCTCGCTGCAGAGCACCATCGGCGGACGCACTGTCCACTTCACCCTCGAGCTTCAGAACCAGGGGGGGCAAGGCGAGAGCTACGCGGTGACGTGGAACGGATTCTCCGGATGGTCGGCGCTGCTCGATGGGTCCGCCTCGCCGCACGCGACGGCTTCCGTCGCGGCGGGCGCCTCGCTGCTCTGCACCTTCGAGGTGGTCATCCCGGCGGCCGCATCCACCGGGGATTACAACTTCATACTTGACATCGCGTCGACGAGCTATCCGGGCAACGTCGAGAGCGCCACCGCGCGTGTCCATGTCAATCCGCCGCCGCGTGTCGATCTCGTGATCAACGGCGAAGGCGCCCAGCGAACCGCGCCGGCGGGGACCGGCGAGGGGGGGCGCGCCCTGGTTTTCGGAAACCTCGGATCGTCGGTCGTAGCGCGGCTCGACGTCGTGAACAGGGGAGGGTTCCCCGATTCGTTCCGCGTGTCATGGAGGGAGCCGGACGGCTGGCCGGCAAATTCGACGGTAATTTCGGACGGCGCCGGCGACCGCACGTCGCCGTTCGTGACGCAGCTCATCGATCCGGGGGACTCGCTCACTTTCACCGTCAAGGTCTCCGTATTCGCATCCGCAGCGCTGCGGAGCCGGATCACGATCGACGGCGTGGGCATATCGAGCGATCTCGAGGACAGCGCCACTCTCGAGATCGCGACGGGGTCGTTCGTCCGGGGAATGGTCTTCGACGACAGGGACCACGATCGTATCCAGGACGGCGGCGAACCGGGCTGGACGGGTGTGACGGTAACGCTATCCGATGCAGATGGCCCCATATCCGTGCAGACCGACGGCTCTGGCGCCTGCCTATTCGAGGTGCGGGCCAACATCGCGCGAACGATTATCGAGTCGAATCAATCGGGCATGATCTCGCTATCGCCGGACACCGTATCGTGCGCCGCCGCCGCTGCGGGGGAGACCCTGAGCGTGGATTTCGCCGATGTGCGCGGCTCCATGATCGAGCCCTCGAACGATCTCAGCGGCCCGTCAGGCAGCTTCTTCGATTTTCCGCACCAGATCGTCGCGGGCACCAGCGGGCAGGCGGCGTTGAGCGTCTCGCTGCCGGCGGGCTGGGTGGAAGTGTTCTATCGGGACGGCGACGCGGACGGCAAGTTGGGTGCCGCCGATTCGCTGCTCCGCGCCTCGGATCTCGCGCTCGATCCGGACTTCGCAGGGCAGGACGTCGTCTGGATCATCGTGCGCGTATTTGTCCCGCCGCAGGTGAGCGCGGGCACGGTCGCCTCTATTGCCCTTACGCTCCATCAGACGCTCTCGGGCACTTCGATCCAGACCGAGACATCCGTGACGGACAGGCTCCTCGTTCTCGCGAAGGCCAGCGGACTGCTCAAACTCCTCAAGGAAGTGGACCGCTCCGAAGCGAGTCCCGGCGACGAGCTCATATATACGATCACCTTCGCCAATCCTGGCGTTCAGGCGGTGCAGGAAATCGAGATCATCGATCCGCTGTCGCCGTCGGTGGAGTTCGTGCCGGATGCCTTCGGTTCGGGCCGGGACGTTGAATGGATCGTAGGCGGCTCGCCCGTTTACCTGACCGCGGATCCGGGTGACGCCGACGAGGCGATGCTCGATTCGGCAGGCGGCAGGCTCCGCGTGGTTCTGTCGCGCCGAGCTCCATTCACGCTGGAAAGCGGCGCGTCCGGACAAATCGTGTACCGCGTGCGCATCCGCTGATCGCGCGGCGCGCCGGTGGAGGCCATTGCGGGGGCGCGATGAGCGCGGGGATCTGGCGGGCCGGTGGCTGGGGCGGGCGAGCTCTATTTTCCTCTTATAACATCGATAACCGTCTTTGCGACGTAGTCGATCTCTTTCTCCGTGAGCTTGGGATAGAAGGGAAGGCTGATCGTGCGCGCGCCGATGTTTTCGGCGACGGGGAACATCCCTGGCCGGTAACCGAAACGCCGGCGGTAGTATGTCATGAGGTGAACGGGATAGAAGTTGACCGAGACTCCTATGCCTCGATTCTGGAGCTGATCGAGGATGTCGTCGCGCCGCGCCGCGTCCACGAGAATCGTGAATAGATGGTGCGCGTGGCGCGCCTCGGGCCGCTGAATGTGAAGCTCGATGCCGTCGATGTCGCTGAACGCCTCTACGTAGCGGCGGTAGATCTCGTCGCGGCGCCCGAGGAACCGCTCGACCTTCTTGAGCTGCTCGATGAGAATGGCTGCGTGGATGTTGTCCATATTGTACTTCCAGCCGAAGATGTCCACATCATACCGCTCGAAGTGATTGGAGTAGCGTTCGACGGCGCTCCTGTCGAAGCCGTGGAGCCGCAGGCGTTTGAGGAGCTCGGCCTTTGCGAGGTCCCTCGCCGAGATCGCGCCTCCCTCGCCCGACGTGATGTTCTTCGTCGCGTAGAAGCTGAAACAGGCGAAATCCCCGAAATGCCCCGGTTTCTGTCCGTTCCATTCCGATTCGAGCGAGTGTGCCGCGTCCTCTACGACCACGAGCCCGCGGCGGCTCGCGATCCCCTGTATCGCGTTCATGTCGCACATCTGGCCGTAGAGATGCACGGCGAGAATGGCTCTGGTGCGCTCGGTGATTGCGGCCTCGGTAGCCGCGGGATCGATGTTCCCTGTCTCGCGGTCGACGTCGGCGAAGACGGGCGTGGCACCCGCCATCAGAATGCTGTTCGCCGTGCCGATGAAGGTGAAGGGGGTCGTGACGACCTCGTCGCCGGGGCCTATTCCGGAGGCGAGAAGCGCGAGCTGCATCGCGGCCGTGCAGCTTGTCACCGCGACCGCGGAGGGGAGACCGAGATAGGATGCCAGGTCCTTCTCGAACTCCGATACCTCGTCTCCGGTCGTGAGGAAGAGCGAGCGGAAGACGCGCTCGATGCGCTGGAGCTCCTCCTCCCCGATGTTATGCTTGCAATATTCGACCTTTTTCTTCAATTTGCGCCCGCTGAGCGAAGCTGCATCACCTGAGATAGAGTATCTTGCGCGTCTGGCTGTACTTGCCCGCCTTGATGCGGCAGAAGTAAACGCCCGATGCGACGCCGCGCCCGGCGCCGTCCTTCCCGTTCCACAAGATCGAATAGCGTCCCGGGGCTCGTTCCGTCCGCTCGAGCATCCTGACGGTGCGCCCCGCCGGATCGTATATCCTGAGATCGACCTGGCAACGTTCGCCTATCGAGTAATGAATCGTCGTCGTGCCGTTGAACGGATTGGGATAGTTCTGCTCGAGCGCTGTCGCGTAAGCCGGCGTGCCTCCGCCCTCGTCGTCGTCCCCGTCGTTAACGCCGGTGTAATCCCTTATGGCGAAGAGGGAGTCGCTGGTGTCGAATCCGGCGAGACGGCCCGGGTCGTACGCGACTACCTTCACGAGGCACGAATCCGAAAGGGACGACGGGACGATCCATGCGTAGGAAGAATCGGCCGGGCATCCATGAGCGGCCAGCGTGTATGAGCGGCCCGCATTCTCGGAATAGTAGACGCTCACCGAATCGACGCGGCGGTTGTCGGTCGCCGTCCATTCGACGCGCACCGTGTCGCCCGTCTCGAAGAGCCCTCCGCCGTTCGGATAGATGACCGTCACGACCGGAGGGACGTTGTCCCAGTCGTTGGCGCCGACCTGGTTCGAGTATCCGCCGCCGTAACCCGCAGCGTTCACCGCTGAGACCCGGTAGAAATGATCGCCAGGGCCGGGGGAGACGAGAAGCGAGCCCGCAGGCGCCGCGACGCTGTCGATGCAGCAGCTCTCTTGCGGCAGGAAGCCGTCGGTCGTGTCCGAGTACACGGCATAGAAAGCGACGTCCCCTGCCGGCTCATCCCATTGCAGATAGAAATCGGACGACAGCTTGTCAGGCCCGCTCGCCGTTCTGAGATTCTGCACGTACTCGGGAGCCGCCATGACGGCGCCCGAGCCGCCGTAAGCACCCTGGTCGGCGCGCGACCCGTCCGGATCGAGCGAACCCGCGGGATCGCCCGCATCGATCCCGCCCGAGTGGACGATGAGATGGTAATCGAACGACGTCGTGTCGGCGTATAGCGGATTCCTGCTCGTGTTGGTCGAATCGACGAGCGACGGCAGGATGTTGTTCGGCGTGTTCCCGAAACAGTTGTTGAACTGGAACGAAACGCCGGTCAGGCTCGCCGCTTGGAATCCATTCTTGGCTCCGTACGTGACGATGTTGTTCCTGACGCTGAGCGAAGGCGTCGAGGCGATATAGACGTTTCCACCGCCGTACTTGGAACGATTGCGGTCGAACGTGCTGTTCGTGATCTCGCCCCAGCAGCTGTCGGCGTACAAGCCTCCCGAGAGGACGCTCGATTGGTTCGAGGCAATGATGCAGTTCGTCATGTTGATGGCGGCGGTACGGCTGTAGATGCCGCCTCCCGTCGAAAGGCTCGTGTTCTGCCGCACCATCGCGTGAGCCATTGTCAGCGGCGAGCGCTCGGCGTATATCCCGCCTCCGGCATCCTGGCCGTCGTTCAGAATGATCGTGTCGCCGTCGAATGAAGCGGGGCTCAGGTACAGGTATACCCCGCCACCCTTCTTGTAGTCATCGTTGTTCTCGATTCTGTTTCGCTCGAGAGAGGCGGATGCATGGATCGCGCAAATGCCTCCGCCGTTCCTGCTCCCTGTATAGCTCGAGTTCGAGCTGGAGCCCGTGATGTAGTTGTCCTTGATCACTGCCTCCGACTCGTAGAGGTAGATCGCTCCGCCGCTCTGCCCCCTGCAGCGGGTGATCGTGTTTCCCTCGATGAGAGATGTGCCGCCGTAACAGGCTATGGCGCCCCCGCCGCTGTTGGTTGTCGCGTATGCCACGCCGCACGAGTCGATAACGTTGCCCTTGATGATCGACGACGCGGATTGATAGCACATAACGGCGCCGCCGTATACGCCGCTGCTCTGGAGCTTGGTGCTTGTTCCTGTGCCGCCCTTGATGATGAATCCCTCGACGCCGGCCGCGCCAGAAGAGATGTTCATGAATGAGACGACGCTTCCAACGCTCTGCAATTTGGTGGGGTAAATCTCGGGATCCCGCACGTGGAGGGTGGTATCCCACCCGCCGAGAACGTACACGGCGGATATAACCATGACGTCCTCGTGGTAGGTTCCGGACGCCACCGCGATCGTGTCTCCCGGCACTCCCGCGTCCACGGCGTCCTGGATGTTGGTTGCCGCCCATTCCCGAAGGCTGTACGGGAATACGTTCCCTCCCGTCTTCGAAACGTAGCGGTATGGCGCGCCCTTGATCGTGAAGTCCGCGTCGCTCATGTCGTAACCGCCGATTGCCCCGTCGACGTAGGCGATGATCTTGATTCTGGCCGTGACGACCGGGAGCTCCGGCACCGTCCAGTCGTACGAGTCCACGTCCACGAGCCCGTGGGCGATCGTGCGGTCGTAGTTGGCGCCGCTGTCGATGCTGAGCAGGATGCTGATGGAGTCCGGCACCTGTCGCGACATGTACCAGGAGATCGCGTAATGCTCTCCGACGTTCCATATCTCGCCGCCGTCCGGCGATTCGACATGAAGAAGCACCTTGGTCGGGTGATAGGATATCTGGTACGCGTAAGAGCCGATGTTGCAGGTACCGTACTTGATGTATGCGAAGCCGTCCATGCCCCAGCTGGTTCCCCAGCTGTTCTTCACTATCCAGGCACCATCGCCGCCGCATTGGTTGTCGTCCCATCCGACGATCAACATCGCGTGGTTGATGCTACCGGTCGACTTGCTCTCGTAACAGCCGCTCGAGTAGTCGTAGAAATCGTCGAAAACGGTGAATGCGGTTGTAACGGGTCCCGTTGCGAGGGCCGCCTTGATGGCGGTCACGCTGCCCGAGACGGAGGAGTAATCGTCAATCATCGACAGGGGCACGCATGTCTCCTGCCTGCACTCATTGCCGTCAGTGGCCTCGTACGGGTAGCATGTTTCACTGACGGAGCCCGTAGTCATGAAGAGCTCATAACCTGCCGCCACATATCCGCCGTTGCAGGTCCCTCCGTACTCGTTGCAGTCGATAACCTGCTGCTCGGAGAGATCCTCCTCGCGCTCGTCGTAGATGAGGGTATGCGACTCGAGGTGGGCTACCGCCGCGAAGGCCCAGCACGACCCGCAATCTTCTTGGTTCGTCACCGGAGTCACGCCGCCGTGCTGTCTCCAGTCGAATGCGGTGGCGTAGGTCACGTTTGGAGGAGCGGTCAGCGGCGACGTCTTCTTTGCCAATTCCTCGGGCGGCGGCAAGAACCCGAGGCGCAGTTTCTTCTGCTCGGCCGAAAGGCCCGAGACGGACGTTGTTCCGGCCGTCCAATGAAACCCCAGCTCGGCGTTCCTCTTGTTGATCTCGGCGATTCGCTCGTCTTCGGTCTTCTGGGCGAAAATAGGCGCCGCCGAAAGCGGCAAGACGGCCAAGACGGCGAGCGCAATTGCGATTTTCCGTGAGAGTCGGTTCGTCATGCGGCTTGCTCTCCTTTGCAGGGCGAGGTGTCGTTCTGATGCGATCATGGACAACTTACGAAAAGAGCAGCGTTTCTGCAAGCGTGAAACCACAACTAATTATACCACAAAGCGCGCCGTCTTCCGCCGGTTTTGCTTGGATTGGGATCTGGAACCTGCTATCTTTGGCTCGTTCGCACGCGGAGGTGGAAAATAGTGAGAGAAAAGGTGGAAGAGATAATTAACCAGATTCGCCCGAGCCTCCAGGCGGACGGCGGGGACGTCGAGCTCGTCGACGTCGTTGACGGGGTCGTGAAGCTCAGGCTCAAGGGCTCCTGCGCCGGCTGCCCGATGTCGCAGATGACCCTTGCATTCGGGATCGAAAGAGTTCTGAAGGAGAAAGTGCCGGAGGTCAAGAAGGTCGAGGCCGTTTAGCCCGCGGCCGATCCCAGCCGAATATTCATAAATGAGTTATGCGGCCTCCGCCTAACGGTGGGGGCCGCTTCGTTATTGTCATGCTTCTTGCAACGTTGTCTCGCGGCGGAAAAAAAGAGCGGTTGAGAACGCTTCTTTGCACCGGGAGGAATGCACAATGCGAGGCATCCGCGGCATTTTCGCAAGCTCATCGAGGCGCGCCGCGCGCGCTCGATCCTTGTTTCGCCGTATCGGAATCGCCGGATTCACGATTCTCGAGCTCTTCATAGTCATAGAAATCATCGGATTGCTTTCCACGATCGTTATGTCGAATTACTACAAATCCAAGAAGGCTGCCGAGGTCGCGGTGGTAGTCCAGAACATCAAGAACGTTCAGGTCGCGTTGGCGTCGTACTTCGCGATGGAGAACCAGTTTCCCGCGACGTTGAACCCTATTTGGCTCCAGTTCTACGGCGGCCGGGTCGTGGATGATTTTTCGTACTGTATCGAGGGCGGCGGTGGAGGCGACTGGAACTTCTTCGTGAGCAACAGCCCAGATATCCGTTTCAACGGCCCCGGCCCCGACGAGTACGCGATCAAGAGCAACAAGAGCCTCCTGCCGTACGCGCTCTACGTGTACGGCGACGCAGCGACCGGAGCCAAGATCATTCACTAGGGTCGAGCCTCGGTTCGAACGCGCTTCCCCAAAACAGCATTGAATCCCTTGAGGCGCGCACCCTCGCGGAGCCGGCAGGCATTTTCCGAATAACTCTTTAACCTCGGCGTGCGCTGCTCTATCATGTCTCCTGCGGATCCGGTCGCTCGAGCCACCGGAGCCGAATCAAAGGAGCGGCCCATGAAACGATGTCTCTTGTTCGTCATTCCATTCATATTCGCGTTCTTCTCATCTTTCACCGTTGGGTGCGACGGTACTCGGGAGGAGATCATGAAGCTTCATCGCGAGGCGATCGTTTTCGACGCGCACTGCGACACGGCAATGAGGCTGGTCGGCGACGGGCGCGTCGATCTGGCCGAGCGCGGATCGGAGGGACATCTCGACCTTCCGCGAGCCAGGGAGGGGGGGCTGGACGCTCAGATATTCGCCGTCTGGATACCGCCCCAGATGCCGCAGGCCGCGGCGTCGGAACGCGCGCACGCGATGATCGACGCAATCCAGGAACAGGCGCGCAAGCACCCGGAGGCGCTGGAGGTCGCGCTCAAGGGCGCCGACGTGAGACGCATCATCAGGGAAGGCAAGCTCGCCGCGATAATCGGGATCGAGGGAGGGCACATAATCGGCGGGGGGCTCGACACTCTCCGGGACTACTACGCGCGCGGCGCGAGATGCATGACTCTGACCTGGATGAATACGAACGAGTGGGCTGATTCGTCCGATGACACGGCCAGATGGGGAGGTCTCAACGATCTCGGGCGCTCGGTCGTGCGGGAGATGGACAGGCTCGGTATGATCATAGACTGCGCCCACGTCTCCGAGAAGACGCTCTTCGACGTTCTCGAGACGACGAAGAGCCCGGTTCTCATATCGCACTCGTGCATGCGCGCCATCACCGATATCCCGCGCAACGTGAGCGACGATGTGCTTCGCGCCGTGAAGTCGAATGGCGGCGTGGTCTGCGTGAACTTCTTTTCGGGGTTTCTGGACGCCGACTACCACACGAAGGTGTCGGCGCTCTGGACCGAATATCGCGAGAGGACGAAGGAGGCCGCGCCGCAATACGGCGGCGACGAGGGCAAAGCCTGGGAGGCGCTGCGGCCGGAGCTAGAGAGACGGACCGCGGAGATTCCCGCGGTTCCGTTATCGCGGCTCATAGACCACATCGACCACGCGGTGAAGATCGCAGGCATCGATCACGTGGGCTTCGGCTCCGATTTCGACGGGATCAGTTCCACCCCGGTCGGTCTCGACGATGTATCAAAGCTCCCGCTCATAACGGCGGAACTCAGAAAACGCGGCTACTCCGACAAGGACATCGGGAAAATACTCGGCGGCAATCTCATCCGGCTCGTCGAGAAGGTCATGCGCTAGTAGATGCAGACCGTCTCGTCGTAACCGGTTCCGCCCGATCCCCTTATGAGCCTCGCGATCGTCCGCGCGATGCCGATCGGGCTCGAGTCCTCGCTCAGGCTGGCGAATAGTCCCGGGAACGCCTTGAAGTAGACCGTGCGGTAATCCTTCTCGACCCCTGCCTTCGTCGCGGCGAATGAAACGGCGTCGTTAATGCCGCCGAGTTCGTCGACCAGCTTGATCCCGAGCGCCTGGGTGCCGAGGTAAACGCGCCCGCCGCCGATCTCGCGTACGCGGTCGGGATCGAGCCTTCTCCCATCGGCCACCTTGTCGATGAAGATTCCGTACATCCGGTCGATGTAGCCGCCGAGCATGTTCATCTCCTCATCGGTCAACCGCCGGCTGAAAGAGAGCGCGTCGACATGCTCTCCTTCCTTGAAGACCTCGTTCGATACTCCGATCTTCCCGTAGAGACGTTCGAGCACCGGCTTGAACCAAACGACCCCGATGCTCCCCGTCACCGTGCACTCGTCAGCGAATATCCGGTCTCCGTACATGGAGATCCAATAGCCGCCCGAGGCCGCCGTGTTTCCCATGGATATGACGACCGGGATCTTGACCTCGCTCTTGATGCGGCGGATCTCCTCGAGAATCTCGTCGCTCGCGAGCGCCGAGCCGCCGCCGCTGTCGACGCGCAACACGATCGCGCGGACACCGGGGTAGCGGGACGCTGCCTTGAGCTGTTTGACGACCGTTTCTGAGCCCATCGTGCGGCTGCCCTGGGTGATGCTCCTGCCGCTCTTTCCGGATTGTATGCCTCCGTAGGCGCCCACGATCGCGACGGCCGGCGCCTCCGTCCAGCGCTCCGTCCAGTAAGTGCGCCGGCCGATCGATTCGGTTTCGAGCTTATCCGGTTTCTTCGCGCCGAGGAGCCGGCCGAGCTCGGCTCTAGCGTCTTTCTCCCAGCCGATGGCATCCACGAGATGCTCCGCGATGAGATCGTCCGGCGCGAAGATGCGGCCGTCGGCGAGCTCCCTCATGTGATCGATCGGTATGCCCCTCCCCGTCGCGATCGCCTCGACCAGCAGCCGGTAGCTTTCCTCGACGAGGGAGCGCAGCTCCTCGACCTGCGCGGCGGTCGTCGTATCCGTGTAGAGCGTGTGGAACGATGATTTGTAATCGCCGGCGGTGTAGTGGTCGAAATCGATGCCGAGCTTCTCGAAAAGACGCTTCATACGGTTGATCTCGATCGACACGCCCAGCATGCCAATTGTTCCGATCTGCGGCGAGACGATCCTGTCGGCGGCGGAGGCGAGATACAGCTCCGCCGAAGAGCCGCCCTCGCTCATGTAGGCGACAACCGGCTTGCCGGCTTTCTTGACCTCGAGGATCGATTGGCGGATTTCATTGAGATTGCCGCTCACGGGTCCTATGAATGCGCCGCTCAGGGAGCCTACCTTGAGCAGGAGCCCCTTCACATCGTCGTCGCCACGGATGCTCTTGAGCTCGCCCAGGAGGGTATGGAGATTCTTGGAGCCGCCCATCAGTGAAAACCCGCCGCCCTCGTCGAGGTAGCTTCCCTCTATCTTGATCTCCGCGTAACGCGGCCTGTGGGCGACAGCATCCCTCACGAAGGCGTCTGTATTCTCGATGCTGAAGCTGTTTCTGGAGTAATCGAAATCTCCATCGACGCGCGAGCGGGTCAAGGTGCTCGCGCGTGCGGAGCCGAACCGGACGCCGATGCCGCCGGTGAACTCTTCGTACGGATCCGTTCCAGGCCAGGCCGTGTCCCGCTTGTAGGAGCCGAAAAGCTCGATCCCCGGCGCGAGCGACACGCGGCCGCCGAAGAGCCAGCCCGGATTTCGCTGGTCCGCGACCTCGGCCTGCCCAGAGATCGTCAGGCGCTCGCCGAAAGGCCTCAACGAGATGCCGCCTTGAAAAGAATCCTCGATGCCGCCCATTGCTCCCGAGAACGGGTCGTAGGCGAAACCGTCCGCGAACTTCGGCTGGTTCACGTTTTTCCAGACGCCCGCGATGGAAATGAACCGAGCCGGTCTCATCATGAATCCGAGATCGACCGTGAGAGGAGATCTGTGATCGTACGGGAGATCCGTGTGATGCCATGTGAGTGAGTAACCGACGCTGAGGCCGCTCGCGAGCCGCGCCCCGAGACCGACCACGTAGTTGCGCGATGTAAAGATCCCGTCATCTGTGCATGTGAAGCCCAAACCTATGTTCTGCGCCGCAAAGCCGAGGGTGAGCTCCGAGAGTCGATCATACCAGTAGGTGCCTTGAATCACGCTCGTGAGGTTGCGCCGCATAGCGAGCCCCGCCGGATTCACGTACAGCGCGGATGCATCGTCGACATCCGCGACGAAGCCGCTCGTCGCGAGCTCGCTCCGGAGCAGGGCGCTCGCCGGTGCGAGCGAATCTGTTGCGCTCGCCAGCGGCTGCGAGAAGGATGTGCGAGAGGCGAGCAGCAACGCGATCGCCGGAAAGAGAAATAGAGCCTTCTTCAACGACGGCCTCCTTTGCAAGCGGTGCATCCATGCAAATGACGGTGGACTGATCCCATTATAGCAACACCATGAATCTCGACAATGGCAAAGAAAGTGTTGCGATTTCGGTCAGTCGCGATGTATTATCAATTAGGAAGTGTTATATTTCGTGGGGCTCGGTCGCCATGTCCGCAACTCCAGGATCGAAATGCCGATTTGCTTTGGTAAATAAGCAGTTCGCCCATTCATTGTTGGCGGATTGCAGGGCCTTTTCTCGGTGAAACGGCGCCGAGCAGAGTGTGCTCCGCCAATATGTAACTCGAAATAAATAAAGGGAATAACCTATTGACGGAAAGATTGCTTTGTGAGATTATGTATGGGTGGCAGAATGAGTTGTGGCGCGTAAAATACCATTTACAGAATGGATGGGGGGAATGCGAGAGTATTGCCATTTCAACCCTGAAGCATTGAGTCGTCGGGCTGTTTCCCTTGTCGGCGGGGGAATGCTCCTGTGCTTCTTGGTGGTCGCTCTTTTCGCCGCCGACGTGCTCGCCGCGGGCAACGGCATTCTCAAGGGAAAGGTAGTCGACTATCAGACCCAGAAACCGATCCCGCAAGCCATCGTCGCCATACAGGGATCGACGAAGAGCGTCATGGCCGACAGGAGCGGCATCTTCCAGATCGAGCTTCCCGCAGGCAAGTACGGCATCTCCATCCTCAAGGAAGACTATTACAACACGTGCTACCAGGACGTCGAGATCGAGCCGGGCAAGATAACGACCTACAAGTGCGAGCTCGTTTCGGGGGATCCAAGGCAGCAGTTCTTTTTCGCGATCGGCGGCATCACGGTTCTCGACAAGAAGGACATCCTTCCCCAGAAGATAGAGACGACTCACGAGATATCGAGCGCCGAGATCGAACACTACCTGTCGACGAACCTGGGCGACATCATGGACATGGTGCCGGGAGTCGAGCGGACCAAGAATCCGGGGCTTTCGTCCATGACCCAACTCGATCTGCGAGGCAGCGGATTCATTAAGACAACGGACGAACAGTCGGCTGCCCGCTTTGGCACGAAGGTGATCGTCGACGATATCAGCATATCGAACAACGCCAACATGACCACGGGAACGGGCACGGGCTACGGGTCCGTGAATACGTACGCGGGAACGGGCGTGGACCTCAGGGCGATCCCCGCCGATAACATCAATAACGTCGAGGTCGTCACGGGCGTTCCATCCGCGGAATACGGCGATCTCACGACGGGCCTCGTCAAGGTGAAGACGAAGATCGGCGCCCAGCCGATGAGGCTCAAGCTCAAGTCGAACCCCGACACCAAGGAGTCGAATCTCAACGGCGGGTGGAACATCGGGGACATGGGCATCAGCTACAACGCGAACTACGCGTGGAGCGAGAGAAACATCAGGCTCGAAGGGGACGAGTATTCGCGGTACAACGGACAGCTCACCGTCGACAACAAGCTCTTCGGCTCGAAGCTGGACGTTCTCAACAAAATCTACTACACGGGCGTCAAGGACGAGTACAACCCCAAGGGCTCGGACGCGCTGTCGCGCCTGCAGTCGAACAAGGACAAAACCATAATGTACGGCCATACGGTCACGTACAAGCCGAATAAGGACATGAAGCTCGATTGGACCGCGAACGTCAACTACACGAAGCGCGACAGCTACGCACAGAGCCTCGTAGGCGCCGACGTGCGTGTCTTGTCGGACGCGATGAAAACCGGCACGCAAGAGGGATTCGTCGACGCGGGCGCTTACGTGTGGAAGGTCTGGACGCGCGGCGAGGAATGGAGCGTCGGCGCGAAGCTCAAGATGAGCTATGACGTCGGGCTGCTGCACCTCAACCATTCGCTCATGGGGGGCAGCGAATACAGCTTCGACGACAACGTAGGCCAGGGGAAGATCTTCAATCCGCTCGAGCCGCCGTACGGCGATCTCGGCTATCGCCCCCTGTCGTTCGACGCGGTTCCGGGGCTGCATACGGCGAACGTGTTTCTGGAGGATGAGATCAACGGATTCCTCCTCATGAGGCCGTACAGCGTGAACCTCGGATGCCGCTACGAGATGTACAGCCCCTACAAGCTGCACCTCGACGGCATCTTCAACGAGAAGGGGATCATCGAATCCAAGAACGGCACGTATATCAACCCGAGGGTCCGCTTGAAATATGAGCCGTTCGAGGGGAACCAGGTTCGCTTCGGCTGGGGCAAGAGCTCGAAGATGCCTTCTATCAACGATATTTTTCAGGGCCCCTACTATGTCGACGTCGTGGAGGAGAACGTCTCCCCGCCCGATTCGGTGCCTCTCGTTTCCACCTACGTTTTCAACTATGATAACCGGGATATCAAGGGCTATCAGCAGGAGAAAACCGAGCTCTCGGTGGACCAGAAGATCGGCCCCGTCGGCGTCATCCTTACCGGTTTCTACTCGCGCTCGAGCAAGGTTCCGAGAGCGCTGAAGGCGCCGATCACGGTTTCCCGCTACAGATGGACTGAGTGGCCGAGCTCCGAGGGCAAAACCGCTATCGACACCATCTATACCGACACGGGCTCGAACGACGGGTACTACGGCAACGTGGGCTGGTCCAAGAGCTACGGCCTGGAAACGCAGATCGTCACCAAGCGCATCGAGAAGCTCTCTGCTTCGTTCCGTATTTCGTCTTCCCTCGTCAAATCGCGCTCGGGAGCGGACGGCATTTACATGAACACGGCGCGTGTCTGCACCTCTCTGGGGAAGACGATATATCCTTTCTATTACTACACCGAGAGCTGGGGAAGGAAGATGATCATCGATTACAGCGCCGATTGGTTCATCAAGAAGGTCGGCATGTGGATCACCTTCTACCTGCAGCAGACCCTCTTCAACGCGTACCAGAGCCCGAAGGATCCGTACGTCTATTCGACGGGGTACTACGATCCCGAGATCGGGCATTATGTCAGCATCACGCCCGAGGAGTCGGACGCGCTCAGTCTCACGAAAGAGTACACCGATCTCGAGCTCGCCGTTCACAAGACCCCGAACGACCGCCTCCTCTTCAACATCAACGTATCGAAATCCGTCGGGAAGAGCGCCGAGATATCGTTCTTCGTCCACAATCTCTTGGACGACGCCTCGTATTACCTGGATGACTACGGCATCTGGCAGCAGCGCAATCCGGACATCTTCTACGGCGTAGAGTTCAGCATGGTTCTGGACGATCTGTGGAGACATGCACCGAAGGAGGCGGCCAAGGAATGAGACGCCTCGTGTGCTGTATGGCAGCTGCAGCCTCGCTGGCGGCGCTCTCGGGCTGCGGGCTCGACATGCCCGGCATGCCGGATGGCAGGGGCACGTTTCTCGTGACCGTGGCGGATACGTCCGGGCTCTTCCCGGGAAGCGTCGCGGGAGAGCCGTTCTATCTCGACAGCGTCGAGGTCAGGCTCGACAGCCGGACTCACATGTTCGGGGCCGTGCAGACGACGAACGAGGCGGGAGTGACGTGCTTCGATCACCTCGCGACGGGCAGCTACTCCGTCTTTGCCAGGCGCGAGATACTACTCGGCTCGGCCAAGAAAACCTTCACCGGATCGTTTACGGCACTCATCATGGGGGACAAGACCCTGAGCGACACGCTGGTCGTCAATCTCATCAACTCCAGCCAGCTCATGATCAACGAGATATACTACATGGGGTCATGCGCCTCCACGTTCTACTTCTACGACCAGTTCTGCGAGCTTTATAACTCATCAAACGACACGCTGTACCTCGACGGCTGTATCGTCACGAGGCAGTTGGGAACGATAGATCCTGAAATGGAGCAGAAGGATTACGTGACCGCGATCTATGCGTTCCAGTTCCCGGGGACACCGGTGACCGGGCGAGAATATCCGATATATCCAAAGCAGTTGCTTGCCATCGCCCAGGACGCCGTCAATCATTCGCGATACTGCTCTGCCTCGATTGATCTCACGAACGCGGATTGGGAGTTTTTCAACCAGCTGGGCAGCGATTACGACAATCTGCTGGTTCCGAATCTCCTCAATATCATTCCCAACAAAACGACCGATTGGATGATCTCCCTGGGGCATAACGCAGTCGTTATCGCGACGGGTGAGGAATACACCATAGACAGCGATAACCACGTGAGGCTTCCCATAAGCACGGTCATCGACGGGGTCGAGTACAGCGCCAATTCCTCGTCCAGCAAGGAGCTGACGGTGCGCGTCGACGCGGGATTCGCCGGCATCAACCTCGTGAAGTACGGCGGGCAGTCGACGGAGAGGCGCGAGCTCGGGCTCGACACAAACGATTCGACGTTCGATTTCTGGAATCCGCCCTATCCGACGCCGGGGTACTACTATGCGCATTGACGGAGAGGCGCGCGCAATGAAGAGAATCGTTTTGGCAGCGGCTTGTATCTCGATGGGCGTAGCGCTCGCCTCGTGCGGGCTCGACAAGCCGCAACATCCCGACGGAGATAACGTCCTGACCCTTCTTGCCCTCGACACGAGCGGAGTATACGGGAGTGAATGGCGCGGCGTGCCGGGCGCACAGGTCGAAATCTCGAGCACATCTTTCAAGTACGAGCGGGTCTTCGAAACCGATGCAGATGGAAGCCTCGTCCTGAACGATCTTCCCGCGGGCAATTACATGATTCAGGCGAGCGAGGACAGCGCGGTGCTTCTCATGGGGCAGACGCAGGAGCACCTCAAGAGCGCGACCGAGAAGAAGGACACTATATACATGTCCTTCGCGTCCCTTTCTCCCGTCGTTATTAATGAGATTTACTACACCGGCTGCAATTCATCGAGCTTCTATTTTTACGATCAGTTTGTCGAGCTCTACAACACGACGAACGACACGATCTACCTCGATGGGTATTTCATGATCCGGGGCACCCAGGTCGCCGGGGAGGATTTTCTGGACTTCGATTGGGAAACGGCGGATTTCGCGCTCGGCTACTATGTGTACAGGTTTCCCGGCACCCGGGGCGTAACCCGGCTATGTCCGATAGGTCCGAAAAAGTATCTCGTCATCGCCCAGGACGCCATCAATCATAGCAAATCCGGCTCCCTGTGCCTCAATCTCCTGGGCGCGGATTGGGAGTTCTTCAACCAGATGAGCAGCGACTTCGACAATCTCTCGGTTCCGAACCTCACGCAGGTGTCGACCTCTAACAATGATTTCACCATGAGCCTTGGCCACTGTGCCATCTGGCTCTCGACAGGGGAGGAGTATCTCTTCAAGGAGCATTGCTACGTGAATTCGAGCGGAGGCACTACATGCTCCACCTATATAGAGATACCGTATAGCACGATCATCGATGCCGTCGAGTATGCATCGAGTCTTGACGCCAGACGATACATGAGCACCACACTCGATGCGGGGCTCGCCGGAGTGGAAGTGATCAAGTACAGCGGGCAATCGGTCGAGAGGAAGATACCGGGCCTGGATTCGAACAACAGCACGTTCGATTTCGAGGTCAACAATTCGCCGACGCCGGGCTACAGTCATTAGCGGGAGCAGGAAGAGGAGTTTGATGGAAAGGTATCTGAGGATGAGAAGCGCTTGCATAATAACGGCCGTGTCGTTGCTCTTTGTCGCCGCGGGCGTGTCGCCCTTGAGAGGCGAGGGGATTCGCACATCAACGATGGGCAATTGCTCGATCGCCCTCGACGACGAGAACAACAGGCTCAACCCTTATGATTTCGGGCGCAATCCCGCATTCCTCATCTATGATTTCGATGGCGAGTGGATCCGCATGCGCCTCAACGCCGACGAGGAATCGGGCGAGCTGAAGCGGCCGTACGATCCTCTCTTCAGCAAGAATACTTACGCCTCGTTCGAGGGGAACAAGCGCCTCAACGACCGGCAGGTCGCGTGGGGCGCATTTCAATACGGGCAGCTCTGGCAGCGCGAGCAAGCGCGTTCCCTCGAGCTCGATCCGTACAACGATCCGTTCTATCTTACGGACGCCACCAAGGGAGATTTCGTCTATTACGGTCCGAGCGCGAAGGTCGATTATTCGGTGGCCATCACCCCGCGCGTGGCGCTGGGCGCCGGTTTCAACTACGAGATCTCGACGGGTCTCAAGGACGTGTATACCCGCCCGCAGGTCATACACAACTATTTCAAGGGCAACCTCGGCGTTCTCGTCGAGGCAAACGAGCATTGGTTCCTGGGCTTGACGGGGCGTCCGCTGCGCGTCCAGAACCGGACAGAGTTCGCGAAGACGGATGAGGGGTACGACAATCAGATATTCCGGTATGCCGGGGACAGCCTTTACGAAGTCCGGTCGTTCACGAGCTATTCGATCCGGGAGATCCTCCGCGGCGGTGAGGTCGGGGTGCAGAACTTCTTCAAGAGCGACCGCGTCACGATCGGAACGATCTTCACGTATTATCTGGCCGTGAACAAGTCCAGGTACGGCTCAACGTCTCCGGAGGAAGTGAGCTACTTTCAGGACAAGAGCTATGATTTCAAGTTCCTCGCGCGATACACGCCGAAGAGCATTCCGCTCGTTCTGGGTCTGAGCGGGCGCTCCATGGACCAGGACGGCTGGGCGAAACGGCCTCGCTTTCCTAGCGTCCTGCTCTACGATAACCCGATCAAGCTTCGCTCCCTGGGCGCGGGGGCGAGCTATTTCATCCAGCCACTGAGGGTAACGATATCCGGCGATTACGTGCTGAACGCGTACGACATCGAGGCTAACGATTTCGCGGCGAACAACTTCGTGCACCGAGACATCACCCAGAACATCGGACGGTTCGGCGTCGAGTACAGCGCATACAACGTCTACTCCATCCGGGGCGGGGTCGAGGTGACCGACTACCTGATCGACCGCTGGCTCAAGCTACCGACCAACATAGATCGCTATCGCTTCACGGCTGGAGGTTCCTACTCGTGGCACCTCTGGCAGATCGAAGCGCAGCTCCTCTACGCGAGGGGCACCAGAGAGGACGACGAGAGAGATCAACGTGACCTGAGCGGCATACTGTGGTTTACCCGTTTGCAGTGACGAAGGAGGTGGTGGGATCGATTTGCGGAAAGCAACTAAATCAGCTCTCTCACGGTTCTTGAACGGCACTTTGGGGGGATCGGCACGCGTCAGCTCAAGAATCGACCATTTCAGATACAGCGCCAGGGGAGGTACAACATGAAAGTCAAAATCGCTGGCTGTTGTATCGCAATGCTGCTGCTTCTCGCGACGTCGGCCTTCGCGCAGTGGCAGTTTGCGTATCATCAGGAGATACCTTACGATTTTGAAGCGATTCATTTCCCGACCGCCTCGGTCGGGTACATCGTCGGCGGCAGCGGCGTGATATACAAGACGGACGATGGGGGCACGACCTGGGTCAAGCAGACGTCTCCCGTCACGACTGCGCTCTACGATGTTTTCTTCACCGATGCGACACACGGTTTCGCCGTGGGTGCGAGCGGAGTCATAATATACACGACGGATGGCTCGACCTGGGCCAAGCATGCCCAGAGCGGCGTCCTCACGACGGCGGGCCTCTACGGAATATGTTTCATCGGAAGCAACGGCTGGATGGGCGGCGGCGCGGACGGCGCCCAATGCAAGATATTCAGCACGAGCGATGGCGGCACGACCTGGGCGAATAGCGTGGTCACGAAT
>JAQTVX010000135.1 GCA_028706585.1 Candidatus Krumholzibacteriia bacterium
CTCACGCGATCTTCATCGGAGCGATCGTCGTCATCGTCGCGATCGTTGGCGTCATGGTTCGCCGGCGGTGGATTTCCGGCAAGCGGGCCAGAGGGGAGAGCTGAGACGGAGAATCCCTCCGGACGCGCGTCCGAAGGGATTCTCTCGATGGCAGACGGGAGCTCGTCCGGGCGGTTTCCCCGGCGGCTTACTTGATCGCCGCCTTGAGCGAGAACTGGATCCGCGTGTCGTCGAAATCATTGTCCTTGTCGATCTTGAGCTCATCGCCGATGTATGTTTTGTAGGCATACGTCGTCGTGAGCTGAGAGACCTCGAGCATCGCGGTGACGGTGCTCGTGAGATTGTACATGATGTTTCCGAAGATGCTCGTGTTCATGTCGATGAAGCTCTTCGTGGCCGTAGTTCCCTCGGCGATCACGAAGTCCTCGTCGTCCGGATCGTCGATGCCGCCGCCCACGCTCAGCCAGAGGCGGTCGACCGGCTTGTAGGAGATCTCGCCCCATCCGCCCATCGCGCCGATCTCGCCCTTCACCGAGTTCACGGTCTGCCCCACGCCGCCGTAGTAGGCGCCGAGGTTCTCGCCGACGAAAAACTCGCCCATGAGCTCAACTTTGTCGTGGCAGGTGAACTTGAGATCGGCGTTGCCCGACCATGAGTCGACGTCCTTCGTGACGCCGAGAACCTCATATTCTTCCGTGCCGTAATGACCCGAGAAGCCGATCTCGAAGCTTCGATTCGGGCACTGACCGGCAATGGCGACGCGGCCCTCGACGGTCGGAACCGCAGAGTCGGCGCCGTCATCGACGCCGTCGGCGTCGAGGTCGCCGCCCAGCGTGCGGAACGCGCCCACCGCGGCCGACACCTTGAGCCTCTCGGTCGCCTTCGCCCAGGTCGAGATCCTGAACTGCGGCCTGCGATAGCCGATGTTCCCCTGGTCCCAGAGAACCGTGTAGTTCGCGGTCTTGGGAACGAGAGGCGAGATGATGTCGCCCGTCTGCCCCGCGAGGATCGACCAGTGTCCCTTCGTGAGCTGCATGTACGCGTGCCTGAGCATCGGGGCGGCCTTGTTCTCCTGCGAATTGGTCGCCGACGAGGCGCCGAGACCGTAGAAATCGAACTCGAAGCGCGCGTCGGTGCGAATGTCATTCTCCGCCCAGGAGAAGTCGAGGCCGAAGCGGCTCTCGCGCGCCGTCATGCTCATCATGTCGTTCTCGGATTTGTCGAGAACGTACGTGGCGTAGTTCCCGGTGTTGACGCGGTCTCGATCGTAGACGACGTCGCCCTTGAAGTAGCCGGTGAATTTGAACGTGTATGCGCTCGCCTTGTCCTCGGCCGCGGCCGCGACGGCGAGCGAGCCGAGCGCGAGAAGAAGCGCGAGAAGAATGACCGTGCGTCTCATGTGTTCCTCCTTGCAAAAAAGCATAAGGCCTGTTTAGGGGAATGGCGAGGCGTTGTCAATTGTTTTTCGGAATCTCGACCATGAGGCGGATCGCGTTGCGCGCTCGGTCGGCGACTCGGGGCTCGACCGAAATCACGGGCTCCAGAGCCTCGAGGGATTTGGCGACCTTCTCGAGCGTGATCATCTTCATGTTCGGGCAGAGGGCGTGTTTGGAAGCGGGTATGAACTTCCTGTCGGGAAATTCCTTCTGCAGCCGGTAGACCATACCAACTTCGGTGCCCACTATGAACGTGCTCGCCGGGCTGTGGCCGACATAGGCGATCATGCCGCCCGTGCCGAGGACTGCATCGGCGAGCGCCGTCGCGGCGGGGTTGACCTCGGGATGCACCATTACGATCGCGTCCGGATGCTTCGCTCTCAGATCCCTGATCTGCTCGGGGAAGATCTTCTGGTGCGTCGGGCAGAAGCCCTGCCACAGGATCATCTGCCGGCCGGTTTCGCCGGCCACCCAGCCGCCGAGGTACTTGTCGGGCCCGAAGATGATCTCTTTGTCCGGCGGCACGGAGCGCACGACGCGAACCGCGTTCGCCGAGGTGCAGCAAACGTCCGTTTCCGCCTTCACGTCCGCCGTCGAGTTGACGTAGGTGACGACGACCGCGCCGGGGTGCCGGCGTTTCATGGCAACGAGCTCCTCGGCGCGCATCATGTCCGCCATCGGGCAGCCGGCCTTCGGATCCGGCAGGATGATCTTCTTTTCGGGAGAAAGGATGGCCGCGGTCTCCGCCATGAAATGCACGCCGCAGAAGATGATCGTTCGCTCGCCCGCGGCCGCCGCGAAGCGGCTCAGGTCGAGCGAGTCCCCGAGCCTGTCGGCGATATCCTGCACCTCGGGAGGCTGGTAGTTGTGCGCGAGAATGATCGCGCCGCGCTCCGCTTTGAGCTTCCCGATCTTTTGAACGAGCTCCTGTCTGGGCATCGCGCTCCGAGCGAGGTTCGGGCGAACCTTACTTCTTCTTGATCTCCGCGCCGCAGTGCGGGCAGAATGCGTCGTTGTTCGACGCGAGCTTGCCGCATTCCGGGCAGTTCTCGAATTCGATCTGGCAGCTCCGGCAGATCGGCGCCGGCTCGTGAGAGAGCTCGGTGTCGCAGAATGGACAAGCCTTTTCCTCGTGCTCCTCCGCCGAGGGCATGCCCTTCGCCGGAGACGCCTTCGCCTTGGACCGGTAGTTCTCGATCGCCGCATGGAGCGCGTCCGCGCCGAGATTCGAGCAGTGCATCTTGTTTTTCGGCAGCCCGCCGAGCTCCTCCGCCACCGACTCGTTCGTGATCAGCATCGCCTCGTCGAGCGTCTTTCCCTTGGCCATCTCGCTAACCATGCTGGAGACGGCGATCGCGGCGCCGCAGCCGAAGGTCTTGAACTTCACGTCCTCGAGCCGCCCGTTCTTGACCTTGATGTAAAACGTCATCATGTCGCCGCAGACGGGATTTCCGACCTCGCCGACGCCGTCGGCTCCGGGGATCTCCCCGACGTTGCGGGGATTCATGAAATGATCCATCACCTTGTCGCTGTAGAGGGCCATGACCTACTTCCTTTTGTAGATCGGCGACATCGCCCGAAGCCTCGCCACGACGGGCTTCATCGCCGAAACGATCCTTTCGACGTCCTCGAGGCCGTTCTCGGGCCCCAGCGTGAATACGATCGAGCCCTGCGCGAGCGCCGTCTCGACGCCTATGGCCTGTAGCACGTGGCTTCCCTTGAGCGATTTCGACGTGCACGCGGAGCCGCTTGCCGCCATTATCCCCTGCTGGTCGAGAAAGAGCAGCATCCCTTCTCCCTCGATGTACTTCACGCAGAAGCTCGCGTGATTGGGCAGTCGCCTCTCCGGATGCCCCGTCACGATCACGTCGTCGATCTCCTGGGGGAGCCTGGCGATGAGCGCGTCGCGGACGGCCTTCGTGCGCGCGGCGTTCGTGGCAAGCTCGCTCGCGGCGAGCTCCGCGGCGATTCCCATACCGGCTATCGCGGGAATATTCTCCTGCCCGGCGCGGAGGCCCCGCTCCTGTATGCCGCCCTCGATGAGCGAGCGCGCCGGAGTGCCCTTCGGAAGAATGAGAGCGGCCGCCCCCGGAGGCCCCCCGAAGTTCTGGGCCGCGATCGCGAGCGCGCTCACGCCGAGAGTCGCCACGTCGACCGGAATGACGCCCGCCGTGCCCCATCCGTCCGAGTGAAACGGGACATCCGCCGCCCTGCAGACCGAGGCCAGCTCCTCGATCGGCTCGATCGTGCCTATCTCCGTATTGGCGTGCATGATCGAGACGAGGCCTGCCCCCTTGGCGAGCTCCGCCTCGAGATCCGCGCGCGAAACGAAGCCGCTGCCATCCACCGGCAGCATAACGAGCTCGTAGCCGTCCTTCGCGAGCGACTTCGCGGGGTTCAATACGGAGAAGTGCTCGATTGCCGAGACGACTATCCTGTTCGAGCTTTTCCTGCGGGCCGGGGCTATCCCCTTGAGGGCCATGTTGTTAGCCTCGGAGCCCGTGGCCGTGAAGATCACGTCCCACGGCTCGGCTCCGACGAGAGCCGCCACCTGCTCGCGGGCTCGGCCGAGAACCTCGGCTGCCACCTGGCCGCGGCCGTGAACGCTCTGCGGATTGCCGAAGCCGTCTCTGAGGAGCCGCGCCATAGCCTCGACCGCCTCCGGCCTCACCGGTGCCGCCGCGATATGATCCATGTATATTTCGGCGTTCCTGTTCTGCTTTTCGTACATTTTCTCCGCCCGTCCAGGTTTCCCCGCACCCGCCCCTTTCAACCATTATATCGAGCTGTCGACTATTATCAAACGGTTGCCCGGCGCAGAGCATAATCTATAGAATGGCTCCCCCGCAAGCCACCATTTTTATGGAGCGCCGCCGACCTCTTTGGGTTATAATATACCGAATAGTCGCCCCTATTGATCGTATCACAAGCTGGAGGGCAGCGAATGAAGACACGCAGGGGAATGATCGCAGCGGCTCTCGCGCCGATGTTCGTGGCATGGCTCATCGGTGCTGCATTCGCCCAGAGCAAGCAGCCGGAAGGCAAGCCCAGAGCCGTGATCAACAACATGACTATCAATGCCGGGAACGTCATCGAAGGCACAACGTATCAGAACACCTTCAAGATCAAGAACGCCGGCAACGTCGATCTGCAGATTTTCAGCGTGAGGCCTGGTTGAGGCTGCTCCGTGGCCGACTTCGAGAAGGTCATCCCTCCCGGTCGGGAGGGCAGAGTAGATATCAAGATTGACGGCAAGAAGCTGACCGGCAGCGGTCACTTCAAGAAGACCTTTACGGTCAAGACAAACGATCCGGAGAATGCGCAGTTCGTTCTCGTCGTCGAGGGGCAAATCCAGAAGACCTTCGATTTTTCCGAAGATCTGAAGCTGGCGGGCTTCGCCGATGAGAAGCTGAAGACCGAGATCATTATCACGAACATGCTTCCGACCCCCGTCAATATCACCTCGGTGCGGTGGGCGGGCGACGTAGCGCAGAGGCATCTCATCGAGAACGTCGGGCTCAAGATCGAGACTATCGCCAAGGGCAAGAAGTACCGGCTCAAGCTCTGGAAGAAGAACGAGATGGCGCCCGGCAGCTTCAACGCGAATGTCGTGCTTGTGACCGATCACCCCAAGATCAAGGAGAAGACCGTCCCGGTGGCGTTCATAATCAGCAGCGATGTCGAGCTCATGCCCAACCGGATGATTTGGGGGGAGATGGTCGTGAAGAGCGGCGCTCCGAAAACCTTCGACCGCATATTCACGATCCGCGCCCTGCGCGGCGATTCGCTGAAGGTTCTCAGGGCCCAGCCGAACAGAGACGACATGAAGGTGTCGATAAAGGAGATCACGCCCGGCAAGGTATTCCAGGGGACGGTATCGATAACCCCGGACACCAAGGCCGCGCAGTATCTCGGCGCTATAAAGATCCAGACGAATTACCGGAGATGCCAGCTGCTCAACCTGGATATCGTAGGAAGCGTGCGGCAGGAGGGCAAGTGACGGACGCGTTCTTCATGGAACGTTGTCGCGAGCTCGCCCTATAATTTGTTGTTTAACAGCCCATTGGACCATGTTGTACATGCGGGAGGCCATTGCATGAAGAAGAGGAACTTGCGCGCTGCGGCGCTCATGCTCGGTATCGCGGCCTGCTTTTTCGGCGTCGCGTTCTCACAGGGCAAGCCGGCCGGGAAGGTTCCCGAGGGAAAGGTCCCGAAAGCCGTTATCGAAAAGGATACGGTTCGTGTCGGCGAGGTGTTCGAGGTGCAGGACATCGAATACACGTTCAAGGTCAAGAACGTCGGGGACGCCGATCTCCAGATTCTTGAGGTGCACCCGGGGTGCGGATGCTCGGTGGCCGACTTCGACAAGGTCATCCCCCCGGGGCAGGAAGGCCGGGTACACGCCAAGATCTTCGGCACGCAGATAAGCCCCGGGGAGTTTGCGAAGGTGTTCTCCGTCAGGACGAATGACACCGAGCACGCGCAGTTCGACCTTGCCGTCATGGGAACGGTGACGAAGGTTTTCGACTTCTCCCGCGAGCTGCGGTGGGCCGGTTTCACCGACGAGGATCCGAAGCTCGACTGCGTCATCACCAACCTTCTCAAAACGCCGGTCAATATCCTCGGCGTCCACTGGACCGATGAAGGCGACGGAAAACAGCTGGACGAGAAGATCGGCATCAAGGTCGAGACGATCGAGAAGGGAAAAAGGTACCGTCTCGTGACGTGGCAGAAGGGGAATCTCCAGCCGGGCAACTTGTCCGGGGGCATCGCGCTCGTTACCGACTTCCCGAAGGTCAAGGAGCGCATCTCCCCTGTGGCGATCACGGTCATGGGCGACGTGGAGCTTCATCGCAAGAAGCTCTACTACGGCGAAT
>JAQTVX010000136.1 GCA_028706585.1 Candidatus Krumholzibacteriia bacterium
TGCAGGTCGAAGGCGCTCCCGTGCGGGCCGCGCTCGAGAGTCTGCGGCGGGGCGTGCGGCTGCGGGATGGAACGACGCTGCCCGCGAAGGCGAGACTCATCGAGCAGCCGGACGTCTGGCCGCGCACTCCGCCGATCCGATTTCGGAAGAACATTCCGACGGCGTGGCTCGAGATCACGATCGTCGAAGGGAGAAACAGGCAGGTGCGGAGGATGACCGCCGCGGTTGGACACCCGACGCTCCGACTCATTCGCAAGAGCATCGGGCCGTGGGGGCTCGGCTCGCTCGCGCCCGGCGAGTGGAGAGAGGAGAGTATCCCCGGCGCGGGAGAACGCGCATGAAAGCGATGGTTCTGAAGAAGCTCTGCAATCTGGAGGGATGCGAGGCGCCTCTCGATCTCGAGAAGCTGAGCGATCCGGTGCCTCGCGAGAACGAGATCCTCATCGAGGTCTCCGCGTGCGGCGTGTGCCACACCGAGCTGGACGAGATCGAGGGGAGAACGCCGCCGCCGCATCTCCCGGTCGTGCCGGGACACCAGGTGGTCGGCCGCGTCGCCGGCGCCGGGCGCGGGGCGAAGAGCCTGTGCGCAGGCGAGCGCGTCGGCGTCGCCTGGATCCATTCGGCGTGCGGGAAGTGCAGTTATTGCCTGTCGGGGAACGAAAATCTGTGCGCCGATTTCAAGGCGACCGGGCGCGACGCGAACGGGGGCTACGCGGAGTACATGACCGTGCGCGAGGATTTCGCCCATCGCATACCGGACGCCTTTTCCGACGTCGAGGCGGCGCCCCTCCTCTGCGCGGGGGCGGTAGGCTACCGCTCGCTCAGGCTGGCGAATCTCACGGACGGACGGAACCTCGCTCTCACGGGCTTCGGCGCTTCGGGACACCTCGTGCTGATGATGGCGAAGCATCTGTATCCGCGCTCGAAAGTTTTCGCATTCTCCAGAAGCCCCGAGGAGCGCTCGTTCGCCCTCGAGCTCGGCGCCGCGTGGGCGGGCGACATCGGCGAAAGGCCGCCGGAGTTCCTCGCCGCCATCATCGATACCACTCCCGCGTGGAAACCGCTCGTCGACGCGCTCGCGTGCCTGGAGCCCGGCGGGCGCCTGGTGATCAATGCGATTCGCAAGGAGGATAGGGACAAGGAGCAGCTGCTGCGGCTCGACTATCCGTCGCACCTGTGGATGGAAAAGGAGATCAGGAGCGTGGCGAACGTGACGCGCGCGGACGTTCGCGACTTTCTCCGACTCGCCGCGGAGATTCCGATCAAGCCGGAAGTCGAGGAGCTCGCGCTGGAGGACGCCAACAGGGCGCTGATCGAGCTCAAGGCGAGAAAGATCCGCGGGGCCAAGGTTCTGGTAATCGCGAAACGGCGGGAAGCCCGAAAGACGGGAAGGAGAATGGAATGACGTTTCTGTACCTGTGCTCCGATCAGCTCGGCATCGGAGAGAGCGAGCTGGGCCGCAAGCTGCTGGAGATGTATCTCGACAAGCTCGCCCATTCGGACGTGAAGATTGACGCGGTCGGCTGCGTGAATGCCGGCGTGTTTCTCACCACCGAGGGAAGCCGGGTCATCGACAGCCTGCGCGCGCTCGAGAAGAGAGGCGCCCGCATAGCCTCTTGCGGCACATGCCTCGATCATTACAATATTCGCGAGAAGCTCCTCATCGGGCAGGTCGGAACCATGGATCAGACGGTTCAGATAATGGGTGCCGCCGACAAGATTATCCGGCCGTAATACCCCGCGCTCCCGCGCGCGGGGGCTGCGATGTCTTCGGAGGGCGAATTCTCATATGAAGCTGGTTGCCGCAGCGATCATTATTTCGAACGGCAGAGTCCTTCTCGCCCGAAGGAAGCAGGGGGACATCGGCGAGGGCTGCTGGGAGTTTCCCGGCGGCTCGGTTGAAGCAGGGGAGACGGTCGAGGAGTGTCTCGCGCGCGAATTGAAGGAGGAGCTCGGCGTTGCGGCGTCGGTGGGAGAGGTGATCGCCAGATGCGAGTTTCGCTCCCCTCGAGGCTCGATGGACCTCGTGGCCCTGAGGGCGCGCGTTGTGCCGGGACCGTTCGAGCTCGCGGCTCATGATGCGGTGGAGTGGGTAGATCCGTTGAACCTCGGGCGATACCGGCTCACGCCGGCGGACGAGCCGATTGCGGCCGTTCTCAAGGAAAGGGCCGATCTGTTCAGATAATGAAAGCGATCATTCTCAAACGCTTGCGCGAGAGATCCCTCCTGCGGAGGCATCCGTGGATATTTTCCGGGGCGATCGCCTCCGTCGAGGGCAAGCCGAAGATGGGCGAAACCGTCGACATCATCACCGCGGAGGGAGCGGTGCTCGCCCGCGGGGCGTTCTCGCCCGAGTCGCAGATAACGGTCCGCGTCTGGACGTTCGATCCCGGCGAGGAGATATCGCCGGAGTTCTTCCACGGCCGCCTCGAGCGGGCGATCGAGTCGAGGCGCGCGCTGATGTCGGGCGAAGGCCCGTGCGGTGTGCGTCTCGTCAACGCAGAATCCGACGGGCTGCCGGGTCTCGTGGTCGATCGCTACGGAGATTATCTGGTCGTTCAATTTCTGTCGGCGGGCGCCGATCACTGGAAGGGCTCGATCGCCGAAGCGCTTTCGCGGCTCGTACCGGCCTTGGGCGTATACGAGCGCTCCGATGCCGACGTGCGCGAAAAGGAGGGGCTGCCGAAGATCGCCGGCGTGCTCGCGGGAAACGAGCCGGGCGATCTCGTCGAAATCCAGGAAGGCCGGTGCCGGTTCCTCGTCGACATAAAGCGCGGGCACAAGACGGGCTTCTACCTCGATCAGCGGGAAAACCGCGGGATGATCGCGGAGTTCGCGCGCGAAAAGCAAGTGCTCAATTGCTTCTCATACACGGGCGGATTCGGCGTCGCGGCGCTTCAGGCGGGCGCGGCGAGGGTCACAAACGTCGACTCGTCCGCGAATGCCCTCGAGCTCGCCCGACTGAACGCCGAAGTCAACCGCATCGACGCCGCGCGCATGGAAAACGTCGAGGGCGACGCGTTCAGCCTCCTGCGGCGGTGGCGGGACGAGGGAAGAACGTTCGATACGATCGTTCTCGATCCCCCGAAGTTCGCGGAATCGCAGAGCCAGCTTCTGCGCGCGAGCCGGGGATACAAGGATGTCAATCTTCTCGCGTTCAAGCTCCTCAAGCCGGGAGGAACGCTCTTCACTTTCTCATGCTCGGGGCTCATGACGGGCGAGCTCTTCCAGAAGATCGTCGCCGACGCGGCGCTCGACGCCGGCCGCGAGGCGCAGATCATAAGGCGACTCACTCAGGCATCCGACCATCCGACGCTCCTGAGCTTCCCCGAAGGAACCTACCTCAAGGGCTTCATCTGCAGAACGGCGGCGAATCGATGAAGGCGAAGCTGGTTGCGATTGCGTGTCTCGCCGCGGCCTGGGCGGCGGCTCTCCAGGGACTTCTCGCGGCGCGCTCGGCCGGCGGCTCCGGAGAATGGTCTAGGCGCTGGGTCTACGTTTCGAGCAACCTGTACGTCGATGAAAATATACCGAAGCTCGAGAGCCTTCTCCGGCGCGCGCGGGCGGCAGGCTATAACGGCATTCTCTTCTCCGATTCGAAGACTCTCACGTGGTGGCGCCTCGAAGCGCCGGATCGCTGGCAGGCGAATGCGGCCAGGCTGAGGGCGCTCGCGTCCGAGCTCGGCATGGAGCTCGTCGTCTGCGTTTTCCCATTCGGCTATGCCGAATCGTTTCTGGCGCATGACCCCAATCTGGCCGCCGGGCTGCCCGTAAGGAACGCGCCTCTCGTGCGCCGCGGCGATTATCTGGTGGCCGAACAGACGGCCACCATCGAAAACGGATCGTTCGAGGAGCACAGCGGGAATCGCGCGGCGGGGTTCGGCGTGCAGGACGATCCGGGCAAAGGGTCTTTCATGGACGAGAGGGTTTCCAGGGACGGCCGTTCATCGCTCCGTTTCGAAAACGTCGGCGCCGCGAACGAGCACGGCAACGCTCGTGTGTTCCAAAGGGTATCGGTCAGGCCGTGGCAGCAGTACCGCATCCGCGCCTGGATGAAGACGGAGCATCTCACCGCTGACATGGTGCAGATCGTCGCGCTCGCTCTTCGGAAGCCGCTGCAGTACCAGAACCTCGTCGTTCCGGCCGAAGAGGGATTCAGGTACTTCTCCGCGGCGGCCGACCTGACGACGGACTGGGTCGAGCAATCGGTGACCTTCAACAGCCTCGGCAACACCAGCGTGATCATCGGCGCGGGCGCGTGGGGCGCCAAAGGCGGAACGATCTGGTGGGACGACCTGCGCATCGATGCCGTGCCGGCGCTCAATGTCCTTCGCCGCGAGACGCTTCCCCTCACCGTCGTCGGGAAGCGCGGAATGAAGTACGAGGAGGGCAGGGACTTCGCGCAAATCGCCGATCCCGGTCTCGGGCGATACCGCTGGCCGGGCACCTACGATACGAGGCACGATCCGCCGCCGATCGCGGTGCCCCGCGGCTCGCGCATCCGCGAGGGAGAGCGGGTCAGGCTCTCGTGCTACAACCCCGCGATCATTTACGGCGGCCAGGTGAGCTGCACCCTCGACGATCCGGAGGTGTTCAAGCTGTGCAGGGAGCAGATCATAAGAACCAGAGCGGCCCTCGCGCCCGACGGCTACATGTTGACACAGGATGAAATAAGATGCGCGGGATGGGAGCCATCGCAGGAGAAGAACTTCCGCGGCTCGGGGGAGCTGTTCGCCTTCAACGTTCGTCGCTGCCTCGAGATCGCCCGCGGAGAGGGGGGCGGCAAGCCGGTCTATGTCTGGTCCGATATGTACGATCCGTATCATAACGCCCGGGCGGATTACTATCTCGTGAAAGGCTCCGTCTCGAAATCGTGGGAGGGACTCGATCCGGGCGTCACCGTGGTTGAGTGGGGCGAGCAGGCGAAGGCGGCCAAGAGTCTCGAGTTCTTTTCCGGACGCGCTCACAGGCTCATGATCGCGGCCTTCTACGACGGCGACGTGAAAAGAGACCACGATCTATGGATGAAGGCGATCGTCGCGGCGCCGCGAATCGAAGGCGTCATATATACGACATGGGAAAACGATTACTCGAAGCTCGAGGAGTTCGCGGGGGCGTGGTGGGGCGGCGGGCGGTAGCGGGCTCTCGTGCGTTGGAGCGGATTTGACCACGGGTCTCATCTTTGACGTGAAGCGGTACGCCATCCACGACGGTCCCGGCATCCGAACGACCGTGTTCTTCAAGGGATGCCCTCTCGCGTGCCGGTGGTGTCATAATCCCGAGAGCCAGCAGGCTGCCCCGGAGCTCGTCTTCCGGCGGAACCGATGTATCGCGTGCCGTGCCTGCCTCGACGCCTGCGTGCGCGGCGCGATCTCCTGGAGCGAGGGCGGCCCCGAGACCGATGTCTCGAAATGCGCGCGCTGCGGTTGCTGCGCGGCGGTCTGCTGGGCCGAGGCGCGCCAGATCGCCGGCCGCGAGACGACCGTCGAGGAGGTCATCGCCGAGGTCGAGCGCGACGCGGCGTTTTACGAACGATCCGGCGGGGGAGTGACCTTCTCGGGCGGGGAGCCGCTCGCGCAGATCGAGTTTCTCGACGCGCTCCTTCGCGCGAGCCGGAGCAGGGGGATCCACACGGCCCTCGACACGTGCGGGCTTGCGCCTTGGGACGCGATCGAGCGCATTCGGCACAACGTCGATCTGTTTCTGTACGATCTCAAGATCATGGACGATTCGAAGCACCGGGAGATGACCGGCGAGTCCAACGAGCGCATTCTGGAGAATCTGCGCTCGCTTTCCCGGCTCGGCCACGAGATCCGGGTGCGCATTCCGATCATACCTGGAGTAAATGATAATGATGATTCTTTGCGCGCGATCGGGGCGTTCGTAAGCAGCTTGAATAGTATCCCGGGAATTGATATCCTTCCATATAACAGGATGGGCGCCGATAAGTATGCCCGGCTCAACAGACCCTACGGGTTGCCGGATATCCGGGATCTTTCCGATGAGCGAATGGCCGGGATAGCTCTGATGCTGGGTCTCTTCGGGTTGCGCGTGAAGATAGGCGGGTGAGTCCATGATGACGGAGCGGGTCGAGCGCTTGAGACGGGAGAGTCTCGACGCGAAGCCCTGGATATCGACTGAGCGCGCCGAGCTCATGACGGAGGTCTACGCCCGCATGGACGGGACGGTCTCCGCGCCCATCCGCCGCGCCATGGCCTTTCGGCACCTCATGGAGCACAAGACGATCTTCATCGGCGACGGGGAGCTCATCGTCGGAGAGAAGGGCCCCGCACCCAAGGCGACGCCGACCTT